>JAQCJA010000138.1 GCA_027593305.1 bacterium | reverse complement strand
AAGAAAACGCACGACGACGTTTGTATCGACCGAGATCATTTTTTCTGCTTCGCCCCGTGGGCGATGGCTTCTGCCATCTGCTTCAGGGTTTTCCGCTCCCCTTTGTAACCGACACAACCGAATACCTCATCGACTGTTGTCGCCGAGGCGTCACCGACGGGACGGAGGGTGACGGCACCATCGGCCTCTTCGACAGAGAATTCCACGCCGGCCTTCCACCCCAGGGCTGCCCGGATTCTATGAGGAATGACCACCTGGCCTTTGTTCGACAACCGCGTTCGTTCCATCTCCATATCTCCGTAGTAAGATCACGGTAAGACGATAACAAAGAAGATCACGATCCACAACCAGAAGGTTTCTGAGAGCTACGAAAGCCTGATCGCCTGCAGTCTCTCGATCAGATATCGATAGTGCGCGAAGGGCATGTCCGGCGACGCCATGTCGTCGAGGGCCGGCGGTTGAGGCCGTATTCGAGCATGCCCGGCAGCAGGCTGTCGAACTGTCCCGCACTCCACTGACAGATCACCGGCACACCGTAGGCTCGCAGCATATCGATGATCGGGTCCTGGCAGGGGTGCCAGAACGTCTCGTAGATCACTGGTGAAATCAGCGGACCGTTCTTGCCGGCGAGATCCTCGGCGAACATGACGTAATCGAGCTGCACGCGATCCAGAACCGGTTCGATCATCTCCAGGACATAGCGGCTCCAGTAGGAGAACACTTCGTGCATCAGTTCGGGGTCGTCGTAGAACATGGTGAGAAAGCGCTCCATTCCCATCGCGTAGAAGCCGAGGCGAAAGAAGAACGGGAACAGACAGATGCCGACAGGATCCACCGACGCATTGAGGCGCGGCGCCACGGTCGTGGCCCAGTCCAGTGGCAGCCGCCCGGGTGTGCGGGACTGGAAGCGCTGCCTGTATTCCTCCCAGTCCTTCCGGTTCACCACAGGATGATCGAGGTGGCCGTAGAACATGGATGGGTTGTCCTTGCGCCGACGGACGGTGCCGCCCATGCTGGCCACTTCGACGACGTACTCGCCATCCTCCGAGATGATCCTGGGCTCAAATGCCGGAATCGGTCCCCACGCCAGTGGCACCTGAACCAACCGGGACATCCCGAGAAAGTCCACCGGGTGCATTCCCTCCGGCAGCCCCTCAGAATGCCAACGAGTGATCGCCGCCTGTTCGAAGGGCTCCAGCGCCAGCACGGGCAATCGATGTACCGGTTCGTAACGCATGAGGGCCCGGAAGGCTTCGCGTGGTGTCATGGACTCGTCCCTGGCTGAGCACCTTCGGTGGATTGGCACGCACCGATCAGGGGGGTGAGGCCCTGGAACACAGCATCTGTGGGGGCGCAGACGCGCGTCCCGATTCGGTCGGTTCGCTCTGTCCGCGTCAGCGCCGCCCGTAGCCGGCCGCCTCATCGTACATGGCGATGATGTTCTCCACCGGCGTCACCACCTGCAGGTTGTGGCAGGGCGCGAGGATGAAACCGGTGCCGTCGCTCATCAGGCTGTCGATGCAGTGACGGACCTCGGCGCGCACCTGCTCGGGCGTACCGAAGGGCAGGATGCGCTGGTTCTCCATGCCGCCGTGAAAGGCGATCCGATCGCCGAACTCCGCTTTGAGCTCGACCATGTCCATGCCGGGGCAGACCCACTGGATGGGGTTGAGCACGTCGATCCCCATGTCGACGACCAGCGGCAGGAACAGACGGCAACTGCCGTCGTCGTGGTGCAGGACGCGGATGTCGAATTCGTGGCACAGGTCGATGAAGCGCCCGTGCCAGCGGGCGTAGAAGTCCCGGTATAACTCCATGCTGATCAGCGGGCCGTGCTGGCTGCCGAGGTCGTCGGTGACCTGGGCGACGTCGATGAGATCACCGCAGGTCTCGAACATGCGCCGGTGGTGTGTTTCGAAGAAACCACAGAGACGATCGAGCAAGGCGTGGGTGAAGTCCGGGTCGACGAGCGGGTCCACAAGCGACTGTTCGAGGCCGCGCAGCAGGTTGTGATAGTAGAAGGGGGCCATGTAGCCGCACTGCACGGCCTGGTGCCGGCGCGCCGCTTCGGCTTCGGTCCGCATGTGGGAATAGTCGAACCAGTCCGTCTGTGGCCAGGCGTAGGCGTCGAGTTCATCGATGCTGCGGGCGTCGGCGAGAGGCCAGTGGATCTGCTCGTTGTAGGCGCCGCCTTCGTGTGCGGTAAGGCGTCGGCGCATGCCCCAGAAGTCGATGGATTCTCCCGCCGGTTGCGCCGGCATCTCGGGGCCGACGTAACGTGGCACCACCGAGGCGATGCCGTCGATCTGCAGCTCGGCGCGGATGTCGGTGTCGGCGCCGAAGTGGGCGCGCAGCTTGGACCAGACTTCCGCCGTCGCCCAGATGTCGGTGGGCACGCGGTCGACGGGCTGGCGATCCATCGCCGCCAGCATGCGCTCGCGGCTGTTCATTGGTCTGGTCATTGGTCCGCATAGATGTCGGCAATGAGGGCGAGGGTCTCCTCTACCAGCTCGGCGCCTCCCTCCGGCCCGACGGGGGTCACCACAGGCAGGGCGCCATAACTGCCGGCTTCGACGGCACGCGCAGTGGGCAGATACATGTTCCTGCCGGCAAGCTGCACGACCAGTGTCTGCCGGGCAGGACTGCGCGCCTTGATGCGCAGAGCATAATCGAGAAACAGCTCAAAGGGGTTGGTCGTCAGCACGAGGTCACCGATACGCAGCGCGTGAATCTCCGTGGCTACCGGCGGCGACTCGCGCCGGCCATCAAAGGTCTCCACGACGCGGCGCAGCCCGGTGGGCCACCACGAGTCTGTGTCGCCTTTGCCGACCGATTCCTCCAGGGCCACCGCAGACCAGTCGCGCTCCTTCTGCGAGATCTGTCGTGGCGACAGCTCGAGGTGCCGCCATTTGTGCTGCAACATACACGGCGCGTCTTCCGGCGAGGTGCAGGCCAGGGCGCGGTCCACGGCATCCGCCACCCGCTGGGCAATCTCCTGCCGCTCGCTGAGTCCGCGGCGCTCCCGCATCTCCTGCTCCTGCTCGGCATACAGCAGAAAGTGCGGCGACTGATCGCCGGCGGCACCGCACAGTCCCAGGACGCTGAGATCCTTGCCCAGGCGATGACGGAGTTCGAGGCGCACCTCGTGCCAGTAGTCGGCGGAAAATTCGCGCCGATGCTCGTCGACCTGCGACGGGCAGGGCAGCACCAGCAGCACGCCGGTGAGGTCGCCATCCGGATCCCAGGCGAAGAGCATGTCGACGCCGTGATCCTCGTAGCCGCCAATGTGGGTAAAGTCGTCGCGTCGGGTCTTGCCGTACATCTGCCCTTCGCCGCTGGCATAGATGGCGTAGCGATTGTGCCCCACCACAGCGTGCCCGAAGGCACGGCGCAGAATGCGGTTCTGGCGTGACGACCAGGCCTCGATCACGGCATCAACAATCTGTGTCGCCACCAGGGACTCACATTCATCGGCGGTCATCACATCGCCCCCCGGGTGCGGGTAGAAGCCATCTTCCAGGACCAGAGACGTGTGCGTGTGTGTCGCCAGCAGGATGACAGCGGCGGGATCGATCTCGGATAGCTGCGTGGCCAGTTGTGCACGGACAGAGGCGTAGAGCCCTGCCGAAGGGAAAGCCAGATCGCAGGAGACGAGGATGGCATGATCCGTGGGCCCGCCGATGACCCAGGCGGTGACGGTGAGCGGATCGAGAGCGGTCTGCCCGAGGCGCACATGCTTCTGTCCCTGAATCAGCGCCGGCCGGGTGGGGGTGATGTCGCGTGTTGCTGTGCCGAGAGGGATACTGCGACAGGTCGTAGGAGATGTCGGGGCGCGTGTGGGCGGCGCTCCAGGGATAGCCGCCGCCGTAGGCGTTCTTGGCCTGGAACACGGAGTGCGCCGGCAGGAGCCAGTTGGCGCGGGAGAATCTGCTGCCCTCGGCGCCAAGAGCTGCGCCGATCCCCGTCGCCAGCGCGCTCAGGTCGACGTCGAGGTCTATGGCTGTTTCCGGCGTGACGCGCAGCACGTAGGCGTAGCCATTCGTCGGGCGTTCCGCCGTGTGGAAGGCTGGGACCAGATGGGGTGTGCCTGCCAGTTGCCGCTGGAGGCTTTGCCAGTTGCGCAGCGCGTGGGCGTTGGTGGCGTCGAGTCGGCGCAACTGGCTGAGGGCGAAGGCTGCGGGCAGATCGGAGGTGCGGTACATCCAGCCGAGACCGTAGTCATGGTATTCGCGACCGGCTTCCGGTGGCCGCATGTCGCTGAAACTGGATACGGCTTTGCCACGGATGAAGGTGGCTTCGTCGTTGGTGACGAAGAGGCCGCCCTCACCGCCGGTGAAGTTCTTGTTCTGGTTGAGGCTGAAGGCGGCAGCATCACCGAGGGTGCCCACCTTGCGGCCCTCGCAGGTTGCGCCCACCGCCTGACAGGCATCTTCGATCACCGCCAGGCCATGGCGCCTGGCGATCGTCATGATGGCGTCCATGTCGCAGGCGACGCCCCAGTAGTGCACGACCAGAATGCCCCGCGTCTTGGGTGTGATCGCCGCTTCGATCGCAGCGGGATCGATGTGCATCGACTCCCAGTCGACATCAACGAAGATGGGAATCGCGTTGTGGTGCAGGATACACGTGGCACTGCTGGTCCACGAGAGGGCCGGTGTGATGACTTCGTCCCCCGGTCCGATGCCACAGGCGGCGACACACATGTGCAGCGCCGCTGTGCCGCTGTTGGTGGCGAAGCAGAAACGGTTGCCATTCCAGGTGGCGAATTCGCTCTGCAGCAGTTCGGCGTGGGGACCAAAGGCATGTCTGTCCTGGCGCAGAGAGGCCAGCACAAGTGCCTCGCCCTGCTCAGTTACCTCGGGCCACATGCGAAACTGAACTTCTTCGGGGATGGCGCGGGGGCAACCGATGATGGCGAGTTGATCAAACATGGGTCACCCGGGGGTTACAGGAGTCACGTTGTCTGAATCACGTTGTCTGGAGGCGCACGGATTTCAGCATGGCAATAGCAGGCGTCACAATGGCAGGCGTCCCTCGTGGTTGAGGGTGTCGAGGATCGTGCGGAAACTCTCGCGCCAGCGGTTTTCGGGCACGTTTTCGGTGATGCCGATGACGAGGCGGTCGCCGGGGGCCGCTTCCCGCAGGAGTTGGCGTGTGGTGGCAGCGATCTCCTCTGCCGGCTGCAGGTGTACCGACGACGGGAAGTTGATGAACTGCGTCTTTCCCGGCCAGGCGGCACGCGCCTGGGCCAGGGTCATGTCCGTATCCGGCGCCGGCGTAAAGGCTTCGATCCAGTCGAGGGGGGCGGCGCCGATTTCTGCGGCCCAGACGGCGTTGTTGGCGTCGAGATGGCAGCCCAGTTGTTTGCCACCTTCGTGCAGCACCGCCGCCACGGCATCCCAATGGGGCAGCACGTGGTCGGCAAAACGCTCCCGCCCCAGCATCTCCGGTGCGTAGTTGCCGCCACACTGCACCAGCAGCGCCGGCGAACCGGCAACGATCTCGTAGATGACCTGCTCGTTGTGTGCCATCGCCGCGCACAACTGCAGCACGCGATCCCGGCGCTCCGCCCATTCGATGGCGAAACGTTCGGGTCCCATGAAGCTGTAGATCACGGTGTGCAGAGCGCATCCCGGGGCACCCGTCTTGAACATCGCCTCGCCCCCCATCGCTGCTACGGCTGCGGCAAACACGTCGTAGCACGGCTCGTACTGGCGATCCTGCACCATGAACTCGAGGATGGCGTAGTCGTCGGGGGACTTGAAGGGCGGATCCACGAGCCACGTCGTACGCTCCACCTGCGGGCCCCCCAGAGGCCGGTGGATCGAACTCAGGCAACCCACGGGTGTCCGCACCATACGCCGCTGGTAACCGATGCCATCCTGCACGTAGCTGCATGTTTCCACTTCGACGTTGGGACTGTGACTGCGGTACACCGCCGCCATGTCGAGGATGGCCATGCCGTCGTTGCGCAAGCGCCGCTCAGCCTCGCACTGGGGTATGCGCCAGCCCTTCAGCGCGAAGGGCACGACGTCGACCATGTCGCCGCGGAAGATGTGCTCCAGCCGCTGGGCCGGCGTCATACCGTCTGCACCACGCTGTCCGCACAGCCGACGCGCACGAAGGTCTCGTACGCCCAGCGGTCCCACTCGGGTTCGACACCGATGCCGTGCAGGTCGCCGTAGTTCTTGGCGATGAAGCCACTGCGGAAGGTCTGCACCAGGCGTTCGGTTTCACTCTCGATGTAGGCCCGGTCACCGGTGGGCATGACCTGCTGGATATCGCACGGCGAATAGAGCCCGACGTGGTGGTGGCGCAGCTTTTCTGCGAGGCCCTCCATGTCATAGAGCACGGTCTGATCGAACTGCAGGCAGTCGATGCCGGCCTCACACAGGTCGTCGTTAAGTTCCCAGTTGAAACCGCAGGAATGCTGGATGACCTTCATGCCATGACTGTGGGCCCGTGCCGTGAGCCGTTCGTACAGGGGGCGGAAAACGTCGCGCCACAGGGCGGGGCTCATGAGGAGGCGGTCCTGCACGCCGAGGTCCTCACAGAACATGATGCCGTCCATGCCGGCCTCACCGAAGCGGTCGATCACCCCTTCCAGCAGACGGGTGACCCGGTCGTGGAGGATATCGATATGCTCCCGCTCGGACAGCAGGTCGACGAAGTAGACCTCCATGCGACGCATGTACCGGCAGGTGGCGAAGGGCCAACCCGGCATCCAGCCCACCCGGAACAGGTCGCTGTCCGACGCCCCCAGGCGGCGTGCCTGCTCGTAGTAGGCGGGATTGTCCAGGTCGGGAAGTTCGAGGCGGTCGAGGTCGTGCCACTGTTCGAGCACGGGCCTCTGGATCTCGCCCCCCTGAGACAGAGATTGCAGTCGGTACCAGACATTGCCCCAGATGTCGGTATAGTACTCGAAGTCGCCTTCGACCCAGCGCCGCACCTGGATGCCGTGGTCGCAGGTGGCGCCTGTCAGATCCCGCCGCCAGTCGTCGTTGCCGCCGAACTGAAAGCCGATGCGATCCGGCGCCAGACATTCGATGTTGGCGATGATGACGTCCCGTGCCTTCATGGTCTGCTCCCTGCGAATGATGGCCACCACAACTGTCACTGACACCTATGGCGAAAACGAGGTTTCGGGCAAACGGCTGTTTGCCGAAGGTGACACTGTACATGGCCGCGAGCAGGCCGAGATCGACCCTGCGATGCACAGGGATCTTGATCCACACACATCAATGTGCAAGATTGCGTGTAAGCATTTCACGGGATGGCAAGAGATGGCGACAAACCTGGCTCTCGATGATGCGCTGATCGAGGATGCGGTGGAGATCGGTGGGCATCGGACGAAAAAGGCCGCTGTCACAGCGGCACTGCTGGAGTACGTCGAGCGCCATCGTCAGCGGCGTGTTCTCGACTCTTTCGGTTGCATCGATTAGGACGAGGAGTACGACTACAAGGCCCAGCGGCGCATCGAGTGAGAGTCCTTCCCGATACCTGCGTCTGGACCTGCGTCTGGTCCCTCGGCCTGCGGCGCCAGGATTCGACCTCGGCTCATGCCGACGAGCTTCGTCGCCTGGTCGAAGATGCCCGGGTCGGGCTGATGGTCCCATCCGTCAGGAGATTCTCTCCGGGATTCAACGAATCGAACAGGTGGAAGCTCTGGCCGAACAGTTGCGCGCCTTCGTTGACCTGCCCCTGGAGGCCGAGGACGACGAGCGGGCCGCCCAGTACTTCAACCTCAGCCGTCTACGCGGGATCCAGGGGTCGAACACGGACTTTCTCATCTGCGCCGCTACCATCCGCCCTGACCCAAGTTGTCGTGAGGTTTCCGCCGCGCGGCTCTAGGTGCGCCAGTGGGTCGACTCCGGGCTCGCCCGGTACTTGATATCCAGGTGCGGTGTGTCGATGCGGACGCCGTCCCGGTGCAGGCTGGTGACACCAGCCTCGGTGAGTCCCGTCGTCAACAGCGTGCGCTCGATGGGGTACGTCTCCCGACCGGTGTGGAACATCTGCTCGATATTGTGTGTCAGGGGCGAGAAGAAGCTCGCCAACGTGCCGGGGGGTGAGGGCATGGGCAGGTAGATATTCGTCGACAGGGGTTGCTGGCGGCCTTTGAGGCGAGCGGCAAAGTTGAAGTCTCCCACCAGTCCGTTGCCGGCGATGACGCAACAACGCAGGCCATCGACGTGTTCGTAGACATAGGCCCAGGGGTCCTTCATCAGCGATTTCATTTCATCGATGGTGGGGAACACATCATTGAAACCCGGGCGCGCCGATGTCAGCGTGTGGCTGCGACTCAGACAGGTCTCAAACAGTTCGCGTGACCACAGGCCCTCCGCGTGGGCGCGCCAGAACGCCTCCCCCCGGTACCCCTGAACCCACTTGACGCCGGTTTCTCCGCCGCGGCGGCGCTCGACCATGGCCTGCACCGTCTCAAAGGCATGAAAGTCACCACCGTCGATCCAGCTGACACCGACACACAGGGCCTCTTCAATCCGTGCATCCTCCGGCATTTCGACGTCCGGTACGCGCCATGTGACCGGAAGAGACGAACCTGCCATGAACGGAAAGTTCAGTTCGCGGGAGGCCTGATACATCTCCAGCGCCCAGTCCCAGTTCCATGACAGGTGCTTGTCGTTAAACACGGGAACACTTCGCCCGCAGGTGCGGAACACGGACTCCATCTGCTTGAAGAATTCATACCGGGGCCACAAGGTCTGGCCCTTGTCGTTGACGGCGTAGTCACCATGCTCGGCGATGATCAGCACGCCATCGACGGCCAGGTCGCTGCCGCCCAGCGTGAGACACTCGGCGATCGTCGGATAGAGGGTCAGCCCCGCATGACGTGCCGCGCGTTCGGCGCTGACATCGTCGTCACCCACCTGGTCGACGTACATGGAAACGACGTCCATCTCCGGACGGTGGTGGGCGCCGTTCCAGCCGTAGCCCTCGAGGAAGCGATCGACAATGTGCTGGGCGTGTGCATGTTTGCGGTAGATCGACACCAGGGCGGCAATGCGAGGACGTTTCATGGGACCAGCTTTCCGCCACGATACACCTCGACGCCGCGCGCGACGCTGTGCAGCAGCAGGCGGGACTCGGGTGAACCCCACATGCGCATGAGTTCCAGCATTGTACTCTCCTCGCCATCCCAGGGAAAACCAAAGACGACATCAAAGTCATCGAGCGTGCGACCCAGGGCCGGATAGGCCGAGGCCGCTTCGCCGATGGTGCCCAGACGCGGGTCCTCGCCCTTGCGCAGGACGAAGCCGGAGGGCAGGAAACTGCCGGCGACGAATCGAGCCGCCGATCCGGAGCGTGCCGCCAGGTCGCGGGCGATACGGACCAGATCGGCGTCGAGCTCGATGCCACACGCCTCGTAGCCCAGCAGGTCGGCCATGATGGTGATCACGCCTGTCGCCGAACCAAGTTCCAGAAAGCGCCGACCGGGTGCACGAAGTTTGATCAGAGCCTCCTGCACTACATGGTAGTCAGCGGCAACGAAGGGATGCCAGTTGTCCTGGCGAACTTCGGCATCAAATGCCGACCACAGGTCCCAGCCCTCGTCACAGAGGGCTTCGAGGCGCAACTGCAACGCCGCATCCAGAGTCTCGCTCACGAGCAGCAGACTTCGGCGACCCGCACGACGCGGTCGACCCCATAGGGATACCCCGTGGCCTGGATGCAGAGCAGACCC
>JAQCJA010000137.1 GCA_027593305.1 bacterium | reverse complement strand
TGCAGCCGCACTTGGCGGTGCCGTTGTCGGTGTCGGGCAGATATCGCAGATGTCGCAGATGTCGCAGATGTCACGATTTGCCAATGATCTGCGAGATAAGGAACCACTGGCCCCCATGGCCGCTGCCGACCACGTCAAGGCAGCCGCGATGAAGCCCCATACGGGGCCTGCAGCAGGGAAGCAAGATTCCGGAGGTTGACATCGCTGATTGATCAGCGACACCAACCGTAGGGATCAGATCCCTACGGTTTTCTTAGGCCGGCTGCAGGCTCTGGAGACATCAGAGATTTGCAGTCGGCCTTTTTTGTTGGCCAGCGCCGACGCTCCCGGTGAATACGGTACGGGGGACGCCGTGCGAGACGCCCGAGAAGACCGGGCGGGGTTCCCGGGACATGGTGCAACAGGTCGCAAGAGACAGGGCGCCCGGACCGATGCACCGATGTCCCACTCACAGACCCGGCGGATGACCGGTGCCCTGAGGAGGCCGCCGCAGTTCCGCCCGAATCAGGGAGGCCGCCGCGATGACGGCTGTCTTCCACTGTAGCAGAGGGAAGAGGCACAAGATGCAGAAAGTCCCCGTCGATTGGATCGAGCGCGCCGCTCGTGTCTACAACAGCAACGCTGATGCTTGCAGGGCCCTTGGCATCGCAGGTGGTACCTTTGGTCGCCTGTGCCGCCAGTATGGGATCGAGACCCCCTTCGCCCGCCAGCGCAGCGCGCGCACCACGGCCCGCAGGGCATCCTGACCAGATCACGGCCAGGATTGCGGACCAGACCACGGACCCGGGGGTTGATGTTTGACCCCCGGTCCACCTGTATAACAGACAGCAGGAAATGATGAGACTGCTGGAATCGGGACCTATCGATGGGCAGGCGCGCCTGGCTGCCGCCGTGGGTGAGGACGTACTCGTCCGGATCTCCATCGGTCCTGCCCGGGACAGCAGGCCATCACGCGTCTCGTCCAGGGACGGACTACCTTTGCCATCGCCCACAGGCTGTCAACGCTGCGGCGGCTCGACTGGTTGTGCTCGATGCCGGGCGTCTTGTCGAGGCGGGCTACACACGACGCGCTCATGGAGCTGCAGCGATACTTCTGCAAGCTGGTGAGGACGCAGCAACGGGCGTCCGCCGTGATGGCGTGAGATCCGGGTTCGCAGGGAAGCAGAGAAGGAAGGAATGAGACAATGACGGACGTGGAAACAAAAGCCTCAGGCAACGGCCAGGTGGTCAAGAAGCATACGCCGACCCCGATTACGGTGACCCATCCGGAGAATGTGGATCTGGCCAAGGTCCGGCTCTATCGTGAGCCGGCGTGGAAGTTGCGGCTTACCATCGAGTCGGATCGGTCCTATACCCGCGTCAAGGTTGTGCGGGCGGCACCACTGTCGCACCCGGATCGCTACATATGTCTCCTCGACGCCAAGGACGAGGAGGTGTGTATGGTGCCGGATATGAACGATCTGGACGATGCCATGCGTCAGATCGTGCAGGAGGAACTGGATCGGCGTTACCTGACCTCGACGATCGCCACCGTCATGTCGATCCGCAACGAGTTCGGTACGTCCTACTGGGATGTCGAAACCAACCGCGGCCGTCGCGAGTTCGTCGTGCAGAATGTGGCTGAAAACGCCCAGTGGCTGGGTGATCATCGGTTGCTGCTGGTGGATGTGGACGGCAACCGCTTCGAAGTTCCCGACCTGAACAGCCTGGACAAGAAGAGTCTGGGCCTCGTGGAGATGGTACTGTGATGGAACAGGCAGATCCGGCGGTCCTCAAAAAGTTGCAGCAGTTTGATTCACCCACTGTGTTCAACGCGCTGGTGAAACTCGGGGGGCTGCCGAACGAGCAGTACACGGATCACACGATTCGTGCCCTGCTGCCGGGACTGGGTGCCGTCGTCGGCTACGCGGCGACCGTCGAAGTCACGACAAACGACGCCGATGCTCCTGCCGTGCCCTGGGTCGAATACTATGAATGGCTCCATGGACTGCAGGGGCCCCTGCTGACGGTGATGAAGGATGTGGATTCACGTCCGGGACGCGGCGCCAGCTTCGGTGATGGCATGGCGGGGTTGCATCAGCGGCTGGGTGTTGTGGGCGCCGTCATTGATGGCACCGTCCGGGATGTGCACGGCATCGAACGCGTGGGGCTGCCGATATGGGCTTGGGGCGCGGTGCCGGGGCATGGGGTCTTCCACCTCAAGGGATTTGGTGGCTCAACCACGGTCGGTCAACTGCGCGTGCACAGCGGGGATCTGATCTTCGCCGACGCCGATGGCTGCGTGCGCATTCCGGTAGCGCAGGCGGCGGCTGTGGCGCAGGCGGCGGCGGAGGTGCGGGACATGGAGGCCGAGATCCACGGCTTCGTGCAGTCCAGGGATTTCACTTTCGCCACGTGGCGGGCGCGACAACCAGGCTGACGCCCAACAACCCTCACGGCCCGGCGGCCGCCTCGGTGTCCGGTGTCCAGGTGCCGACCACATCGAGGCCGCCGACCTTGATGCCGGAAAGGGCAGCCATGCCCAACAGACGCCCGCCCGCCCGCGTCAGGGCCGGTGGGATGTTGTCAATGCCGGCGAGGGCCTCGGCGATTCGGTCCACCGCCAGCCCATCGGCGCTGGCCAGGACAACGGGACCGCGCGGGTGGTCCTGTCCCAGCATGTCGAGAATTGTGAACTCCACATCGGCCAGCAGGGCCATGTCCACCAGATAGCCGTCGCCATCCGCCGCCGCCGCTCCCGTTGCCGCCGGGGCCAGTCCCATGAGGTTCTGCAGGGCACTGAGCGAACCGTGGTAGCGGGCAACATTGACGACGGCATCACATTCGAGCAGGACAATCGGCACCGGGTATACGTCGGCCGCTTCGCCGCCATCCGGGACCTCGATGCCTTCGGTTTCTTCGCTGTTCAGCTCCAGCAGGACAAGCTCCACCGATGCAAGCGCCGGGTCACCGGCCATCACCTGCAGGGCCTCGGTCAGTCCCGGTTGCGCCTGCACGCCGGACCCCGGGACGCCCCCCAGCAGCAGGGTGATGCGCGCCTCGGGGGCGATGTCGTGCAACAACACGATGACGGCACGCAGCACTTCCACGTGTTGCGCCAGCGCCTTCCTGTCCATCGGCGTGTGGCCGGGGCGCAGCAGCACGTCTTCGGCACTCGAATCGATCGCCTTGTGTAAGCCACCTGACAGGTAGAAGGCCCCGCGAACGAGATCTTCCACTGTCGGTGTCGCCGGCGCCCCCGGGCCCGAAGTGTTGCCCGCACCCACCACCGCGATGTACCCGGGTGTCACCGCCGAGACGGCATCGACACCGAGGGGCTCCGGGGACCAGACGCCGAGACGAAGGATGGCCGGAACAACCAGAAAACCCACTGCGAGGGCGATGGTAGTGCGCATGCGGATCACACGACATCTCCTGAGATGATGATGGGTCGGTCGATGCCCAATGCCGGGGGGCGCGGGCCACCGGTCGCCCAATCGAGCAGTTCTACGGTGTGAATCACGGGAGGCTGCATGGCGGCGGCAATCTGCTCGATGCAGCCGATGTTGCCCGCCGCCACGACATCAGGTTGCACACTGGTGATGTGGCGGGCCTTGCGCTGCTGCAGTGCATCGGCCATGACCGGGCGCAGCATGTTGTAGGTGCCGGCGCTGCCGCAGCAGATGTGTCCCTCGGGCACTTCCAGGACCTCGAAACCGGCGTCACGCAGCAGTTGCCGCGGGGCCTCACGCAGGCGCAGCCCGTGCTGCATGGAACAGGCATCGTGGTAGGCGACCCGCAGGCGTGGCACATCGACGGTGTCGCCAAGACCGAGCTCGACCAGGACCTGCGAAATATCCCGCGTACGCTCGCTGACGAGGGTCGCAGCGGCGGCTCGTGATGTGCCGGCAAACAGGTGCCCGTAGTCGCGCACGACGGTGGCACAACCGGACGTCGTCAGCACGATCGCATCAACACCGTCCTGCAATTGCTGATGCCAGCCATCGATGGCGGTTTCCATGTGGCCTCGGCTGTGCTGCCGTTCGCCCATGTGAAAGGGCAGCGCACCACAACACGTGACACTCTCCGGGAGGATGACCTCGGCGCCACGGCGTGTCAGCAGGCGAATGGCGGCATCGTTGATCGAGGTACCCAGGACGGATTGAGCGCAGCCAGGCAGCAGGACGACGCGCATACGCTTCCTGCCTTCTGCCGGGAATACGCCCGGGGCAAGGTAGTGAGCGACGGCCGGCATCTGCCGTGGCGCCATCCGTGCCAGTCTGCGCAGACGCGCCGGCAGCAGGGCGGCGAGGGGGCGCAGGAGAATCTGCAGGCGCAGGGCGGCGCGGAGCCGGGAGGGACTGGGCAACAGACGCGTGAGTATGGCCCGCTGCCAGCGGTCGAAACGGCCGCGATGGTACGAACGCTCCAGCAATGGGCGACCGTGATCCAGGAGTCGTGAGTAATCCACACCACTGGGGCAGGTGGTCTCACACGACAAGCAACCGAGGCAGTTGTCGATGTGTTGGGCCGTCGACGCCGAGGCCTCGATGTTGCCCTCCAGGAGATTCTTCAGCAGATAGATCCGTCCCCTTGGACCCTCCAGTTCGTTGCCGGTCAGCAGGTAGGTAGGACACGTGGCGTTGCAGAACCCGCAATGAACACACGTACGCAGCACCGCTTCGGCATCACGCACGGCGGCATCCACACGGTCCGCTGGTGGCACGTCGGTGCGCATCGGCCCTCAGTCCTGCGCCTCGCGGTCGCGGACACCCATCAGGTACAGAATGCCATCGAGGCCGACGCTGGAGATGGACTGCCGTGCTTCCCGGTGGACGACGGGCTTGGCGTGGAAGGCGATGCCAAGCCCGGCGATACTGAGCATCGGCAGGTCGTTGGCCCCATCACCGACGGCGATGACCTGCTGCAGACGGATGTTTTCGCGGCGGGCGATCTCTTCCACCAGCCGCGCCTTGCGCGCGCCATCGACGATGTCGCCCACGACACGGCCCGTGAGCTTGCCGTCGACGATCTCCAGTTCATTGGCGTACACATAGTCGATGCCGAGACGTCGTTGCAGGTACTCGGCGAAGTAGGTGAAACCACCCGAGAGGATGGCGATCCTGTAGCCCAGAGACTTCAGATTGGCCACAAGCCGCTCGGCGCCATCGGCCAGTGGCAGTCGCGCCGCGATCTGGGCAAGTACCGCCTCGGGCAGACCCTCCAGAAGGGCCAGGCGACGCACGAAACTCTCACGAAAATCCAGCTCGCCATTCATCGCCTGTGCGGTGATGGCCGCGACCTGCGTGCCGACACCGGCGGCGATGGCCAACTCATCGATGACTTCACACTGCACCAGGGTCGAATCCATGTCGAAGGCGACGAGGCGACGGTTGCGCCGGTAGACGTCATCGACCTGGAAAGCGACATCGATGCCCTGCTCGGCAGAGACATGCAGAAAGCGGGAACGCATCTGGCCCAGATCCGGGGCATGCCCACCGACCGTCAATTGCACGCATGTCCGGTCATGCCGATGGTCCGGGTGCAGCGGCATTCGTCCTGACAGGCGGCTGATATCGCTGACATCCAGACCACCGTCAGCGACGATGGCAGTGATGGCGCTGATATGAGCAGCGGTGATGCGCGGGCCCAGCAGGGTGACGATGTAGCGCTCATTCTGTTGCTGGGCAACCCAGTCGCCGTAGTCGGCTTCCGTGATGGGCGTGAAGCGGATCTCCACCCCCAGTTCATAGGCGCGGAACACCAGATCCTTGAGGGCCGCCGATTCGGCGGCATCCACCAGTTGCACCAGAAAGCCCAGGGACAGCGTATTGTGGATGACGGCCTGGCCGATGTCCAGTATGGCCACGTCGTAGCGGGCCAGGATCGCCGTGATCGATGACGTCAGTCCCGGGCGATTCGGCCCGGAGACATTGATAAGCAGGATTTCATTCAAGTCGGATCAACAGTGGCTTCTGCCTGCGGCGATCGTCAAGTCCTCGTAAGTTTCGACGATCCGGAACCTACCGCCGGGACGGCACGTTTACAAGGGATCGATTACCAGGGATCGATTACCAGGGATCGACGCATCGGTGCATATCGAACAGGACATCCCGCTGGCGCCCTTCACCAGCCTGCGCCTTGGCGGCGCGGCGCGCTTCCTGGCGCGCTGCAGCAGCGATGAGGATCTGCGCGAGGCTCTGGCCTGGGCGGCGGGGCGCCGGTTGCCTGTGCACGTGCTGGGCGGCGGCAGCAACACGGTCTTTGCTGATGCCGGTTTCGCTGGCCTCGTGATCCACGTGGGCACGCGAGGCATCGATATCCGTGCCGATGGTGACGCCGCCCGTGTCACGGCTGCTGCAGGGGAGGACTGGGATCAGCTGGTGATCCGCTGCATCGATGCGGATCTGTCGGGTGTGGAGTGTCTGTCAGGCATCCCCGGGCTGGTGGGGGCGACACCGATGCAGAATGTCGGTGCCTATGGCCAGGAGGTGTCCGAGTCCATCGTCGAGGTCCAGGCTCTGTCACGGGACACCCTCGAACCGGTCATTTTCGCTGCCGACGAATGTGGTTTCTCCTACCGTACGAGTCGCTTCAAAGCCGTCGATCGCGACCGGTTCCTCATCACCGCCGTCAGCTACCGGCTGTGCCGCCGGCGGCGCCCCGAAATCCGTTACGCCGACGTGACGCGACGGCTGCAGGAAGATGGCCTCGACCTGGAGGCGCTGGCACCGGGCCGCGTCGCCTCCATGGCGGTACGAGATGCCGTCATCGCCGTGCGTCGCGCCAAGTCGATGATCCTCGATCCTGCCGACCCCAACACACGTTCAGCCGGGTCGTTCTTTGTCAATCCGGTGCTCACACAACGGCAGCTGACACGGGTGCGGCAGGGCTGGCAGGCAAAGGGCCAGGATGCCAGCCTTCTGCCCGCATACGCCACGGACAACGGCCTGCACAAGGTGCCGGCTGCCTGGCTTGTCGAGCAGGCGGGATTCCCCCGGGGGACACGGCGTGGGCAGGCGGGGATCTCGACCAAACATGCGCTGGCCCTTGTCAGCCACGGCGACTCCGCTACCGACCTGCTGGCTCTGGCAGCGGCGGTGACCGCCGCCGTGCGGGACGTCTTTGGGGTCACTCTCGAACGCGAGCCGGTGTACGCTGCGCCCGGCGAGCCGCGCCGCTGAACGACGGTTCCGCCCTGCAGATCAGGGCGGATCAAGCACCATCAAGCTGATCGCCGATGCGGCTGTAATGCTGTGGTACAGCGTATGGGTTGCCGGCTGGAAAGCCTCAGCTGCGGCGTTGGGGATGTCGACGAAGGTCTGCGGGTTTCGATCCACCAACGGAAACCACGAACTCTGCACCTGCACCATGAGCCGATGACCCCGGCGGAAGACGTGGCAGACATCCGCCATGTCAAACTGCAGGTGAGTCAACTCCGCGGCCACCATGGGTTCCGGCGTCTCGAGGTCGTTGCGAAACTTGGCCCGCATGGGCTCGCCGCGAACCAATTGCTGATACCCACCCATCTGCACAGCCGTCGGGTTGGGTTCGATGTCCGGGAAATCGTCCGGATAGACATCGATCAGTTTCACCACGAAGTCTGCGTCGGTCGCCGTTGTTGACACCCAGAGCTGCGGGCGCAGTGGCCCGGCGATGACGAGATCCTCTGTCAGCGGCTCCGTCTGGTACACCAGGACATCCGGTCGTTTGCCGGCGAAGCGCTGGTCGGCCACCATGTAGGCTTCGGGTACGCCTGTATCAATCTGCTCTGTGAACGGTACGGGCCGTGCCGGGTCACCGACCCAACTGTCGCTGCCGGACTCGACCGATGAGCCATCGGCAGCGGTGGGTGGATCGAAGGACAGCCCGCCCCGCGCGTGGAAGTACAACGACTGCGTCCGCGCCCCGGGCGGCGGCCACTGCGTGTACCGTTGCCACTGGTTGGTCCCTGTCTGGAAAACGAGTGCCTTTGGCAGTTCGGGATCGTCGCCACGGTTCAGGTGATGCTGGAAGAAGGGAAACAGCACTTCGTCCCGGTAGTACTGCGAGGTCCTGGCCTGAAAGCGCACATCACCAAGAGCGTCGCCATCTTCCCAGTGCCAGCCCCCATGGGACCACGGACCCATGACCAGGTGATTGTCCCCTTTCGAGCGACTCGCCTCGACGGCACGGAAGATCCTGAAGGGTCCCATCAGGTCTTCCGCATCGAACCAGCCCCCCACGGTCAGCACCGCGGCGGGCACGTTCTTCACGAAGCGATCTGCGCCAGAGACCCCAGTGCCAGGAAGAACTGATAGCCGTCTTTCGTCCCGTAGTCGAAGGGCACACGCTTTCGCGGTCGCTGGGGCTCGTCGTGTTTCTCGAAGAAGGTGAAAAAGCCGAAGTTCGCCGCAAGCATGAAAGCGCCGTTGTGGTACGAATCGTCGCCACGAAACAGATCGGCAATGGGTGCCTGGGGGGAGGCCGCCACCAGTGCCGGATGGGCGTCGATCATGCCGGCGGCCACGTAGAAACCGGGGTACGAGACGCCCCATGTGCCAACTCTGCCATTGTTGTTGGGCAGTTGTCTGACGAGCCAGTCGATCGTGTCATACGTGTCGCTCGACTCGTCGACGATGCCGGGGTGATCCTTGCGCACCTGGTGCGGTGTCATTTCGATGAAGGTGCCCTCGGACATCCTGCACGACGAAGATGAAGCCCTCGCGGGCGAATTTCTCGGACGGGCCCAGTCGCGCGGGGTAGTTGTCGACCCCATACGGACCGGAATCGTATGGCGTGCGCAACATGAGAATGCCGTACTCCCGGCTGTCATCCTTGGGCAGATAGACGGCCGTGAACAGGTGCACACCATCACGCATGGGGATCTGGTATTCGTACTTGGTGTCATCGCCGGCCGCTGGTGCCAGGCTCAGTCCCAGGGCCATTGCCGTCACCAGCAGTGTGCGGAGCCGGCGTCTGCATCCCCTGGCGTGCTGCTTATTCATCATGGTTACCCATCCGCCTGTCACCAGTAGCCCATCGCATCCGCAAACAACGCCGTCAATTCTTCGGCCGCCGCCGCCCGGGGTGACAGCTTGGTCACGCGGTGCTGTGGCAGCGTGCCCTGCACGAGGGCGGGAATATCAGCCGACGTATAACCCAGCGCGTGCAGGCCGTTGGGTGCATCCAGGCGCCGCATGAAGTCGATGATGACATCGGCCAGGATGCGCCCCGCATCCGCTTCCCTGGCGACGGCTACGTCCGCCCCGAGGACGGCCGCCGCCCGCAGGTGCCGCTGCGGGTTGGCACAACCGGTGAAGCGGAATACGGCGGGCGCGTTGACGATAACGGCATTGCCGTGGGGTACCATGGGGTGGTCGGCACCATACCCCGGAGGCATGTAGGCGCGCACCATACCTGCCACCGGGTACGACATGCCGTGTGGCAGGTGGACGCCGGCGTTGCCAAAGCCGATGCCGGCAAAGGCTGCGGCCAGCAACATCTGACCACGTGCCTCATCATCCTCCGGGTCGGCGACGGCGCGGGGCAGATACCGGGCCATCATGCCCAGAGCTTCCAGCGCCCACAGGTCGGATATGGGATTGGCCCCCTGGTATGAGGGACGCAGAATGGGGCGCTGCGGGCGTGGCCGTTGATCGAAGGCAATGGCGGTGTACGATTCCAGAGCGTGGCTGAGCACATCGAGGCCCGTGGAGGCGGCCACTGCCGGTGGCAGGGTCTTCGTGTTATCGGGGTC
>JAQCJA010000136.1 GCA_027593305.1 bacterium | reverse complement strand
CCAGCATTCTCAGTAGACTTCCTTGTTCAGCGGGTACTCGATGATGCCCTCCGCACCGTTGCGCTTCAACTGCGGAATCAGGTCGCGGACGATGCTCTCATCGGCGATGATTTCCACTGCAACCCATGCGTCATCTGCCTGATTGGACACCGTCGGTGTATTGAGAGCCGGAAGAATCTTCATGAGGGCATCCAACTGCAGACGTGGCACGTTCATTTTGAGACCGACCTTGGACTCAGCTTCCAGCGCCCCCAGAAGCAGGGTATGGAGGTTGCGGGCCTTTTGCCGCTTCCAGTCATCTGCCCAGGATGCCTTGTTGGCGATGAACTGGGTTGTTGATTCCAGAATCACTTCAACGATGCGCAGACGGTTGGCGCGCAAGGAAGATCCCGTTTCCGTACCGTCCACGATCGCATCCGCCACACCAGGGATGCCAGCCTTGACCTCCGTGGTGCCCCAGGAGAATTCCACATTGGCACTGACACCACGACTTGCGAGAAAACGTCGCGTGACGCCAACCAGTTCGCTGGCAATCGTCTTGCCCTGCAGATCCTGTACCGTCTGAATCGGCGAATCCTCAGGTACGGCGATAACCCAGCGCAGCGGATTCGAGGTCGCCTTGCTGTAGCGTAATTCGCCGATCCGTTCGACGTCTGCCTCCCACTCCTCGATCCAATCATGGCCCGTGATGCCGACATCGAGGACGCCACGCTCGACATAGTGCGCGATTTCCTGGGCCCGGAACATCAGCCCCGTCAACTCAACGTCATTGATATCGGGCTCGTAGGAACGCGAGGGCAGGCGAATGTTGTAGCCTGCCCGATCGAACAACTTGAATGTCGCTTCCTGCAGACTTCCGGAGGGAAAGCCGATTTTCAGGGTTCTGTTCTTGTCTTTCGTCATTCTCTCAAATTTCAGCATGCGTGTTTGGAGCAGGACGCTGCGTCATCGTCCGGCAAGTCAGCCAGTCCGGGCACTGCTGCCCATGGCCTCTACAATGCCACCCTCCAGAACTCGTCGAGCCTCTCGTCGGTCCTCCTCGGTTCCCGTTATCAGCAACCGCTGCAGCCTGGTCATCACTTGCGGCGGCGGTCCCATACGCTCGAAAGCTCGGACTGCCTTGGTGCGAATGCTCTGTGTCGGCTCGTCGAGTGCAGGCAGCAGAGCCTCGACAATATCGGCTCGCATGTCCCGGGTGACAGGTTCAACGGGGCGTGGCGCATCACCAATGGCAAATTGCCCCAATGCCTGCACGGCAACGTGGCGGACCTCGGCCGAAGGGTCTCGCACCATGCGGATCAGCTGTCGCACCATGCCGGGGTACCCCAGTTCACGGGCGCTCTGCAGCGCTGCAATGCGCACATCCGCTTTTGGGTCGTGCAGGGCGCGTTCAACGACGTGAGCCACGGAGTCGTGGAGTGCCGCATGAGCCGAGTCGTCGTAACAGCGTCCCAGCGCCCAGACCACTTGCTGACGGAATACGTGTGCCGGTGAATCAGGAAACCGCAGGAGCGTCGGCACCGACGAGGGCGCTCGCAGCTCGCCCAGTCCCCAGGCTGCATAGGCGGCAACATTGAAAGAACTGTCGTCAAGCATGCGGATCATGGCCGGAGCCGCTCGAGGATCACGTATACGGCCCAGGATTCGTGCCACCTCGAAGCGCACCCGCGTATAGTCAGATGATGTCTCCTCGATGAGGCGCGGCACAATCTGCTCTCCGTAGATCACAAGCTTGCCCGCCGCCTTTTCGCGGACGTCCGGTTGCACGCTCTTCAACTGCGCGATGTGCGGTTCCGGATCGATGTCGTTGCATGCGGCCAGAAGCCCCGCAAGGAAGAGGCCTGTGACGATCGCCAAGCGCGCCGTGTGTGCATGAAGAGGTCGTTTCTGGTGTGCCACAGTGTCAAGGATAACGTGGGCTTCGAGTGCCGTCCAAGCCGCCCCGCGCGAGTTCAGAATGATGCATCCAGCACGAAGGCTGGCGAGAACTTCCCGCGAAGAACACCGGTGAATGGATAGACGTATCCCCAGACAAGGGCGCCGGTGCTCATGACGATCAGATACCAGACAAGCACGCGGCGGCCAAATACCGCTCCCAGAGCGCCGATGGTGTGGAACTTTGTCGCCGGTCCGGCAATAAAAAAGGCCAGGGCTGCACCGGGGGTCATACCCAGGCGGATCATGGTCTCAACAATGGGAATCGCTCCGCCACCACAGGCATACAGGGGAATGCCGAGAAGCACGCCCGCCGGTACCGCCCAGCGGCTGCCAGAACCCAGAACCGACCCGACGAGATCGGGTGACAGAAACGTCGCCGAAACAGCGGCAATCAACACGCCCAGCGTGAACCAGCGGGTGATGAACCCCAGGTCACGCAGGAATCTGCGGCCCAGGCCAGGCACGGCATGTCCAGTGCCCCCCCCTGAGCCTCCGGCGACGGCGGGCATGGGCTCTGCTGGCAACAGGTCGATGGCGAACGTGCCTCGAGCCTGGAGTAGGTGCGTACCAAACCCGGCAACCAGACCGATCGAGAAAGCAGTCACAGTGCGCGCAACAGCCATCTCCAGACCTAGGGCCCCGTACGTATAGGCGAACAGGGCTGGGTTCATCAGTGGCGAGGCAAACAGGAAAGCGAGCAGCGGTGGCGCCGGCGCGCCGGACCGCAACACCCGGGAAACAACGGGTATTGCTGCGAACGTACACAGTGGCGATACGAGCCCCAGCAGGGTCGCCGCCACGATCGAGCCGGCGCGGTGCCGTGAAAGCAGATGGCCCAGGCGTGTCCGTGGCAGGTAGTGTGAGGCGAGTGCGCTGAGAGCCGCGCCGAGGATCATCCAGTACCACAGTTGTGCCACAAGTTCGAAGAACTGGATACCCACGGCGCCGGTACGAGTGTCGGCCAGTTCGTCGCGGCACCAGTCAGCGGCGTAGTAGAGCCAGTAGCTCGGATCGAGTTGGAACCAGCGCATGTTCAAGGCGTCGATGGGCGGCGTTGGGGGATGGCGAAGCGCTTGTTGCAGAAGTGTTTCGGCGGATAGTGTAGGCACCTTTCGGGCTTTGACAACTCCCTTGAAGGCAAGTAGGTTCAGCCTTTTCTTCCCACAGGCAACCCTTGAAATTTACGGCATATGACTCTGCTTCTTGATCTACGAATCACCCGGGGCCTGCTGCTGTTGTCGAGCCTGTTTGCGCTGACAAACTTCAGGCCCGTCGAGGCGCAACCGGATGACGCCGTCGCTCATTACCGGGCAGGATACACGCAACTTCAGGGCAAGGATTTCCGCAACGCCGCCATTGAGTTGGAGTCGGCTGTTGGTCTCGACTCCACGTATGGCGACGCCCACTATGCCCTGGGTATGGCCCGGGCCTCTCTGGGGGAATACGACAAATCTGCCCTCTCCCTGGAGGCAGCCCTGCGACACGGCGTCAGCAAAACGGATCTTGCCGATCGAATTCCAGGCCTGCTGGGCGATCTTTTCTACAAGGCGGCCCTCCGGTCTCGGCAACAGCGTCGCTTCGGCGAAGCGATCCAGCACGCCGAGGCGTCGCTGCGCTACAAGCCGGGCAACGCCCAGGCGTTTTATACCATCGGCCTTTGTCATATCAGTTTGCGGCAGCCCGACAAAGCGGCCGTCGCTTTCGTTGCGGCCTCGGCGGCGGACCCCAACTATGCCTGGCCGTACAAGTCCCTGGGAGACATTCACCGCCAGCGGGGCGAGTTGCGCCAGGCGGCCGCAATGTACCGGAAAGCGATTGCCGTGGACGGCAAACTCGTCCAGGCATATTCCGGCCTCGCGCAGGTACAGATCGCTTCTGAAGATCTGGAGGGAGCTGTCACTACCCTTCGGACAGCAGTCTCGCTCGATGCCACGTATGGCGAGGGTTTCGTCCTGATTGGCACAGCGCTGATTCAGTTGCGGCGCCACGGCGAGGCCATCGCGCCGTTGCTGAAGGCCGTCGAGATCGATGCCAAGGATGCGCAGACGCGCTATCGACTTGCCGAAGCCTACCTGGGGATTGGCAACTACCAGGCCACCGTCGAAGCGGGCAATGCGGCAGTGACGCGACAGAAGGACTTCTACGCTGCCCAG
The DNA here is from genome assembly GCA_027593305.1 of bacterium. Classification (GTDB taxonomy): domain Bacteria; phylum Latescibacterota; class UBA2968; order UBA8231; family UBA8231; genus UBA8231. The sequence goes on along the minus strand of JAQCJA010000136.1, from coordinate 5,633 downwards.
GTCATCCTCGCCGATGCCCACGCCGAACTCGGTCAACTTGCAGAGGCGCGGTCCTGGTACGGTCGCGCCATTGCCGACAGCCGCTTCAAGGATTACTGCGCGCACAAGCTCGAGGAACTGGATGCCGCCCAGACTCGGGCCCAGGGACAACAGTAGCCTCGCCGGTGTCGTTGCTGGTCGCCACAGGCAACAAGGGCAAACTCCATGAGTTCCGCTCGCTGCTGACGGGCCTGCGCATTCGTACGCCCGATGACGTCCGGCTCGGAAATCTGTACGTCGAGGAAACGGGCGACACCTTCTACGACAACGCCTTATTGAAGGCGAAGGCCTACGCCACGGCGTCCGGTCTGCTCAGCGTCGCCGATGATTCGGGCCTTGAGGTGGATGCCCTCGGTGGTCGCCCTGGGGTGCAATCGGCGCGCTACGGGGGTCGGGAACTCGATGATTCCGGCCGCTATCGTCACCTTCTGGCGGAATTGATCGACGTGCCGCCGGAGGCTCGGACCGCCCGCTTCCGTTGTTGCCTTGTCGTTTTTTCCCCGGATGGTCGCCTGGTCACGGCGGAAGGTACCTGCGAGGGCCGGATCCTTATGCGTCCCAGTGGTGAAGGCGGCTTTGGCTACGATCCAGTTTTCCTGGTTCCTGCATATGGCCGCAGCATGGCAGCACTTAGTCGGTCGGAGAAAAGCGCCATCAGCCATCGGGGGCGCGCGCTTCGGTCTCTGTTGCCAGTACTGACGGAGACCTTTCCCGCATTGTTGTCAAACTGAAGCACCGGACGCACATCGGGGGATGGAGACATCCCTCTGTAGAAGCCGATCGGTCGCAGGACGGTCTGGCCAGGCCCTGACATGTTTGGCCCATTCTCACGCTACGTGCACCCCTACCGCACTCGGTTGCTGCTGGGGGTGGCCGCGATCACCTGTGCCCAGGTTGCCAATACTCTGATCCCGGTGCAGATCGGCGCGGCCGTCGACGCGCTCGTCGGACCAGACGATGCGACGCTGGCTGTCGTGCAGGGCCACGTTTTCCGCGTGCTCGGCCTGGCCGTCGTTGTCGCCCTCGGCGGCTGTGCCATGCGCCGGCTCATGGGTGTCGCCTCGACCTGGATCGAGTACGACATCCGGACGGCATACTTCGCGCATCTGCTGGCGCAGCCTTTGTCTTTCTATCAGGAGCACCGCACGGGGGACCTCATGGCCCGGGCAACCAATGACCTGAGTCAGGTGCGCATTTTCTTCACCTACGGTTTGCGCGGCGTTGCGGAGATGGTGCTGATCTTCGTCTTCTCGGTGGCCATGATGTGTCGCATCGACTGGCACATCACTCTCCTGGTCTTGATCCCTCTGCCGTTGATGAGTCTGTTCATCGTGCGCATGGCGGCCATCGTGCACACCCGTTTCCGTTCGATTCAGGATTTTTTCGGGGAAATCAGCAATTTCATCCAGGAGAACCTGTCGGGAATCCGGGTGCTCAAGGCCTACGTGCAGGGGGCGTCACAGACGCGGATTTTCGACGGACTGAACCAGGAATATCTGGTGCGTAATGCGGATTTGATCCACACGCACGCCATCTACCAGCCGCTGTCATTCCTGATCGCCTCCATCGGACTGGGCATCAACCTCTGGCTCGGGGGCAGGGCCGTCGTCGCCGGCAGGCTGACGATCGGGGATTTCGTCGCCCTCAATGCCTACCTCACCCTGCTGATCCAACCCGTTTCCTACGTGGGTTGGGTGATCGATCGATCACAACGGGCGCTGGTGGCCATGCGGCGCATCAACGATGTGCTGTCCATTGAGCCGCGCATATCCGACCGCACCCTGCCAGCGACGGCGACCCGGCTGCCGGCGCAAGTGGCGGGTAGACTGCAGTTTCAGGGCGTCGGTTTTGCCTATGACAGTGCGGTCGCGCTGGAGGCAATTGACCTCGATGTGCCAGCGGGAACAACGCTTGGCATCATCGGTCGTGTCGGTTCCGGCAAGACAACGCTCGCCCGGTTGATTCCGCGACTGCTTGAGCCGACGACGGGTCGCATTCTGCTGGATGGGGTGGCGTTGGATGAATGGCCTCTGTCACGCCTGCGACAGGCCATCGGCTATGTCGCTCAGACGCCGTTCCTGTTCTCCGACGCCATGAACGCCAACATTGGCTACGGTGTGGATGGGGCAACGGCAGAGGCCGTCCACGAGGCCGCCGAGCAAGCCCAGGTTCGTGCTGACATCGAAGACTTTGACGACGGTTTTGACACGGTCATCGGCGAACGTGGAGTGACCCTGTCCGGCGGACAGAAACAACGGACGACGTTGGCCAGGGCATTGTTGCGGCGGCCCGAGATCCTGATTCTTGACGACTCCCTGTCGGCGGTTGACACACACACCGAGGCGGCGATACTCGGCCACCTGCGGCACATCATGAAGCAGCGCACGACGATCCTCATCGCGCACCGGATCTCGACGCTGCGGGGCGCCGATCACATCATCGTTCTCGACGACGGGCGTATCGCCGAGCAGGGCACCCACACGGAACTGGTTGTGGCCAATGGGATATATGCCGACCTGGCTCGCCGGCAGCAACTGGCTGACGAACTGGCCCAGATGTGAGCGGTGATACCAAAGAGGAGGAGGTCCAGGAAAGGCCGTTCAACCTTCGCTTGGCCCTCCGCCTGATCGGCTACCTGGTCCCGTACAAGGCGCGCGTCGCCGCCGCCCTGGCGCTGATTCTGCTGACGGCCGTATCCAGCCAGTTGGGCCCTCGCCTGACCCAGATCGGCGTCGATGAACACATCATGAAGGGAGACCTGGAGGGTCTGTATGGACTCATCGGCCTCTATTTTGCGAGTCTCGTGATCCAGTATCTGGCGCAGTACGGCCAGACGCGTGTTACGGAGTTGACCGGTCAGTATGTCATGCGTGACATGCGCCGGGAGGTCTTTGTGCATCTGCAGCGGCTGCCGATGCGCTACTTCGATCGCACGCCGATCGGCCGCACGATGACGCGCACAACAAATGACGTGGAAGCCCTCAACGAGTTCTTCACCGAGGGTGTGGTCTCGGTGTTCATGGACCTGGCCACCTTGATCGCCATCGTCGCCTTCATGGCCGACATGAACGTCCGCCTGACCCTGATCTCCTGCACCGTGATCCCGCTTCTGGCGGTGACCACGTTCTACCTGCAGGGCAAGGCGATGGTCGCCTATCGAGAGTTGCGCCGACGCCTGGCACGGCTCAACGCCTACCTGCAGGAGAACATCACCGGCATGGAGGTAGTGCAGCTGTTCAATCGCCAGCAGCGCAACCTGCGCGACTTCGACGAAGAACATCTGCCCTATCGGCGGGCGGAGGATCGCGAAATCTTCTACTACTCGGTGTTTTTCCCGTTTACCGAGTTCGTCGGCACCGTCGGCATGGTGCTGATCGTCTGGTATGGGGCCGGTGCCGTTGTACAGAACGCAATCGATGTTGGCGTCCTGGTTGCCTTTCTGCAGTATATCCGGCGATTCTTCCGGCCCATCATGGACATCTCCGATCGTTATGCGCTGCTGCAGAGCGCCATGGCGGCGTCGGAACGCATTTTCGAGCTGCTCGACACACAGGCAGAGCCCGCTGGGGGGCCCGCGGGGCAGGTCGGCCTGCGCCAGGATGGCATGGCCATCGAGTTCGATCGGGTCTTCTTCAAATACGCTCCGGACGCGTCGGATTGGATCCTGAAGGACGTCTCATTCCGCGTGCCTGCCGGGCACAGTCTGGCGTTGGTCGGCGCCACAGGGTCCGGCAAGACAACGATCGTCAACCTGTTGTGCCGCTTCTACGAAGTGCAGCAGGGCACCGTGCTCGTCGACGGGCTGGATGTCCGCGAATGGGATGTGGACGCACTCCGGCGGCGCATCGGCATCGTACAGCAGGATGTGTTTCTGTTTACCGGCAGCATTGAGGGCAATATCCGGCTCGGTGAGGAGCGGATCACGGCGGAACAGGTTCGCACCGTCGCCCGCTACGTGAACGCGGATCACTTCGTGGAACGACTGCCCGACGGCTACCAGCAGGCGGTCACGGAAGGTGGCACGAGCCTGTCTGGCGGGCAACGGCAACTGCTTTCCTTTGCCCGCGCCCTGGCCTTCGACCCGGCGATCCTCGTGCTTGATGAAGCCACGTCAAGCATTGACACGGAGACGGAGCAACTGATTCAGGGAGCCATTGCCCGGTTGATGCAGGAACGGACCTCTGTCGTCATTGCCCACCGACTATCAACGATCCGCAATGCGGAACAGATTTTGGTGCTGCATCATGGCGAGGTCCGCGAACGGGGCCGACATGACGAACTGGTGCATGCGGACGGCATCTATGCCCGCCTGTATCGACTCCATCAGAGTGACAGTGGAGCATCCGCATAATCTGGCACGGTGGGGTCTGCGTCACCATTCCGGCGACCGCTGCCACAGGAGTCGGTCAGAGACCCGGGCCGTCCGGGTCGGAGGTCTGGGTCCCCGAGGCGCTGTCTTTGTCGTGGCCGAATCCGGTGTGGACGATGTCGCGCAGGTCAGACTCCCGCTGAAGTATCTCGGCCCTGAGGGCGTCAATCCGCTCCTTCATCGTCAACAATCGGTGGTCACCATCCATGTCTCCCGCCTGCAGGCGACGATAGACTTCCTCGCCCAGCTCGGCGTAGCTGGCACGCAGACGGCGCCGAATCGCAGCCATGTCGGCCCGCACTTTGAGCGCCTGGCCGAAGAGCCTGCCTCGATCGGCGATTTCGGCCAGTCGCCCCTTCAGACTGTCAGCGACTTGCCGCTTCGTCGGCATCTGCGTCCTCGCTTCGATGCACCATCAGGTCCTCGACCCTTTCGACCACCTGATCCCGCGTCTCTCCGGCACGGCGGAGCAGCTTCCGTCGCGTGATATCGCCCCTGTGAGGGGCCAGCAAAATACCCAGAGCCGCACCGAGAACGATGCCTGCCAGGCAGCCGATCAGAAAACCGATCAGATTGCCGCCGCTGCTCTTGCTGCTGTGGTGTCTCATGTAGGGCATGGTCAATCACTCTCCTTCTGGCGCCGACGACGCGCTCGCTGTCTGCCGGGAATGGATGATTCAGGGCTAAACTACACATTGGCTGCTATTGGACAAAGGGGGCGCGATCCGTAAGTTTCGTTGCTCGCAAGAGGATTGATCTTCCCCCTCGCCGCCGCTTTTCGAGTCCTCTTCCCCGGGGGCTCCTTATAAGGACGAGCCAACATGGCGAAGGTTCTCGACCGCCCCTCCCATAGTCTCCGTGAATTCCGCATTCTGCCTGGCTATACCCCGCCGGACGGCAATGCCCTGAACGTTCAACTCACGACTCGCCTGTGCCGCAGCAAGGACGACTTCCTGCGGCTGCAGACGCCGTTCATGACGGCCGCCATGCAGGCAGTGACGGGCACGGAGATGGCGATCGCCATTGCCCAGTTGGGCGGCATCGGCATCCTGCCAGTGAGTCAGCCGATCGAGGAACAGGTCGACAAACTCGGCAGGGTCAAGCGCTTCAAGGCAGGTTTCCAGACCAATATCACCACCCTGTCGCCGCGCAATACCATCGGCGACATCATCCATATCATGGAAGAGATGGGGTATACGACCTTCCCGGTGACCGACTCGGGAGA
>JAQCJA010000135.1 GCA_027593305.1 bacterium | reverse complement strand
GGTGGCATGGGCCCCCACGACTGGAATTCCGCCATCGATTGCGGCGGCTTCGCCGCCGTCGGCGGTGTTGATCTCGACGATGCGGCTCGAGCGAAGTTTGCCGAGAAAACCGGCGCCCCCACATTCGCCAGCCTTGGGCAGGCCCTCACCTGCGTCCAGGCCGATGCCGCCCTCATCGCCACTCCGGACCGCTTCCACGCGCCCCTGACACTGCAGGCTCTCGACGCAGGTCTGGATGTGATCTGCGAAAAACCGCTGGCTGAGAGCCTGCGCGATGCGGCCCGCATGCACGTCAATGCGGTCGATCGGGGCCGCATGCTGATGGTTCATCATCAACTGCGCTGGCGTCCCGTGCACTACGAGGCGCACCGCCGCATCGTCGACGGCCAGATCGGCCGGGTGCGCCGCATCGATTTCCGCTTCGCCGTGCATTCCGACGTCTGCCTGCGCGGCTATCGCAGTCAGCTGCCGCACATGATCCTGCAGGATCTGGCGATCCATCACTTCGACCTGATCCGCTATCTCAGCGGTCAGGAGTGTGACAGTCTCTACGTACGCGACTGGCCGAACCCGGAGGCCGGCGTCGAGATCACGGCCGCCACCGATGCCATCGCCATCCTCAATATGGGCGGCCCCGTGACGGTGAGTTACACAGCCTCCATCCGCGAATTGCTCGATCCGGTGGGGTATGTCTGCACCGCCCACATCCATGGCAGCGAAGGAGAACTGGCGATCGATGGCGACGTACTGCGCTTGCAGACCCGCGCCGGTCACGCCGCCGGCACCGAACCGGTGACGATCGAACCGGTGGCACCCGATCCGGGCACATGGGCCGCCTTTGCCCGCGCCCTGCAGACACGGGATCCGGCGCTGACACACAGTGCCGACAATCTGAACTCGCTGGCCATGATGTTTGCCGCCATAGAGTCGGCTGAGACGGGAGCCATTGCCCATCCGGTCAGGGACTGGCCGGCGTTGCTGGCGGGTTGAGGCGCAGCCCGAGCGACTGCGCAACAACGGTGAATTCGATCGATGGCAGCCGCCGCTGTGGGCCTGGCGTGCGGCGGTGTTCCAAACACCGTGGACACCGAATTCACCGGAAAGACAGGGACGCCCACTGCGCTGGTGACGAGACTACGGTTTCAGGTGCCTGCAGGGACCTGGCCATGTGACCGACTTCGCTGCGCATCGTGGACTGCCGGGCATCCTGATAGCGCCAGTCACAACTCCAGCGAATCGTGTCGGTACCATTGGGCAGGCCACGGTGGTAGAGCATGTTGCTGAACAGTACCACATCGCCCGGGTCACACTCGACATCGATGGCATGTGCCTGCTGGGCGGTGATTTCGGCGGCGCTGATCTCGAGATAGTGCCGGCGCCGTTCGTGTCTTGCCAGACCGAGGCGGTGGGACTTCGGCACAAACTGCATGCAGCCATTGGCGCGTCGCGCTGGCACCAGCGGCGCCCAGACATTGACCATGCGCAGAGCGTCCACGCTTTGCCCGGCGGCCGCATCGTCGCGCCCGTGCAGGCCGCTGGCCGTATATCCCGCATCCTGGTGCCATAACACTTCCGTCGCTGCATCCTGCGGAAACTTGGGGCGCACCGTGTAGTTGGGATACAAGCGGATCTCGGACATACCCAGCAGGCGTTCGACGACGTCGACGACAGCTGGGCAGAAGAACAGTTCGAACATGCCTTCCCAGTGAAGCTCGCGCCGCAGACTGTTCGGTGCCCGCTCCATGTGCCCGGCATACAGACACGCCAGCCGCCGTGCGAAAGTCTGCTCGGCATACGACTGCTCCAGCAGACCGTCGGCGAGCAGGGCCGTTGCCTGCTCATCCACCCAACGCTCCAGGTCGTTGCCCACTGCGCGCAACACCACATCCGGCAACAGGCCCCGCAGCACGACGTAGCCCTGCTCGTTGAACTCCTGTTCGATGGTGTCCAGTTGCATGTCAGTCAAAATCCGCATCGCTGCCAAAAAGCACCGGACTTAAGGCCGGATCCTGCAGATGTGACACGTAGTAGTTGTCGTTCCCGGCGATGGGGCGCACCTGCTCGGTGCGACAGTGGACGGCGATGCTGCAACGCGCCACGCCGGAGGCGTTGGGGCCGCTGCCGTGGTAGGTGAGGCAGTGGTGGAAACTGACGCCACCGGGTGCCAGCAGGGCGGGCACTTGTGCCCAGGTCTGGCCATGGGGTACCGGGATCTGCCGCCTTTGGGCGGCGTGATCCTTGCCGAAGAAGTCACCGGCGTCGAGAAATCCCCAGCGGTGTGATCCGGGTACAAACAGCATGGGGCCGCTGGCTGCCTTCACGTCGCTCAGAGCGATCCACATGGTGAACAGGCCCTCCGGCTGCTGCCAGTAACGCCAGTACTGCCGATCCTGATGCCAGCCGACATTGCCCCGTTGGGCCGATGCGGGCGGTTTGATGAGCAACTGTGACGCCCACACCTGCGCCGCTCGCGCCCCGGTGATCTGTGCCGCCAGCGCGCCGAGGGCCGGATGACAGATCAATGCATGCAGATCGTGATCGGCCAGATGGGCGTCGTTGATCTTGCACAGCGTTGCCGGATCGTACCCCGGATGGGACGACGGCGGCTGACCGGTGGCAAAGCTGCCATCCCGCACAGCCACCATCGCCGCCTGTGCCGCAGCCAGTACATCCTGCGGAATCACAGCGGCGGCATGAATGTGGAAGCCATCGCGAATGTAGGCGTCCGTCATGCGTCAGCCGCCAGCGTCAACGTCGAGCGGCCGCCGAGTCCGTGGATGACAGGCACAGTCTTTTCCCTGGCAGCACCGGGTTTCGGGCGGTAGTGGACAGTGGGCGGAAAGTAGGCGTAGAGGGCGGTGTGCCGTGGTCTGGGGCTGTTGTTTGGACCCGAACCGTGCACGACGAGGCTGTGAAACAGCAGCGCGCTGCCCGCCGTCAACGGCATCGGCGTCAGGCGGCTCAGATCGAGATCATCCCGTTGGGTCAGCGGCTTGTCCTTGTCCTGGGCGATCAGACCCCAGTCCCGCATGCCCCACTTGTGGCTCCCGGGAATCACCTGGATGCAGCCATTGTCCGCAGCACTGTCATTCAAGGCAATACTCACCGTGACCAGCGAGGGTGGGTCCATGGGCCAGTATGCCGAATCCTGGTGAAGGGCGTGAACCGAGCCGTGCAGGGCGGGTTTCAGCATCAGTGTGCTGCGGAACAACAGCAGGTCGTCCCCCAGAAGCAGGCGGACGGTGTCGATCAGCTTCGGGTGGGCCGCCAGGTCGCAGAAGATGTCGGAGTAGTCTCGCGTCTGCTCGATCTTGCGCAGCAGCGGCAGATCGTGGCCATCCTGCGCAGCCGCATCCACGTACGGTTCGAGTTGGAAATCGAGTCGCCGGGGATCCTCTGCTGCAAGGGACGCAGCAAATCTGTGGAGATGATCGATCTCGGTCTCACAGGTGTCGACTTCGGCGGCGGTCATAAAATCTTCCAGCACCAGATACCCCTGGTCCTCGAAGAAGGCTCGCTGCTCTTCGGCGGTCATGATAGCTCTCGGGAATTGTGGTCTTTCGGCGTGGGACCACCGGGGCGTGTTTACACGTCGGCGCCAAGATGCTGAAATTGACGTCCGCTGGCCAGCGGCGGCGGCGGCGGCGAATCGCGGGTGCCCATGCAGCTGCTGGATCGTGGCGGACGAATCGTGACGGCACAGCAGCCGGGGTCCAGCGTCGGCCCCGTCCTGCCATTGCCAGAGACGTGCCACGTGCAGATCAACCCGGGCTTGTGAAGTAGAAGTGGCGACTGTGCGCACGATGGGAGGTCAGTTGCCGCATGCGGGCACCGGACTCGATATCGGTGGCCGTGCTGGATTCAGACGGTCAGATGCGGCCGGCGTCGGGCCACCGTTTCACCGCAGGCTTCCTGTTCAGCTCAATGGTTGGAAGTAGGGCCCGAAGCGCGGGTCACGAAAATCCATCATGTCATCAACGATGGTGATCAATTGCCGCGATATCGGTCCCGGCGCCGTCAGCGGGCGCGATTCGTAGCGACCCACGGGATGCACTTTGACACCGGAGTGGGACGTGAAGATCTCTGCGGCCGTCTCCAGGTCCTGCGGCACAAGGTCCGCCTCCTCTGCTTCGATACCACAGGCGGCGGCAATCTCCAGGACCGTCAGGCGCGAGATGCTCTGCAGGATGTGGCCCAGTCGGGGCGTGCGCAACACACCGTCCTGCACGAGGAAAACGCTCTCCGTGGAACCCTCTGCCAGTCTGCCCCCCTCGTCACAGAGAAAACCGATGTCGAAGCCACGGTCCATGGCATCCTTGCGTGCCAGGTAGCCGTTGAGGTAATTGGCGCACACCTTGGCCTCCACCGGTACTGTGGCGGGATGGAGTTTGCGCCAGGTGGACATGCAGGCGGAGATCGGTGTGACATCATCGAGTCGGATCACGCCCCCAGTCGGAATGGCGAAGATCGCCACGTCGAGGCGGGCCGAGGGCACAAGCGAAACAATGGCCTCTTCTCCCCAGTAAGCCATGATCTTCACGAGGCCGCGGCCGGGCTGGTTGACCCGCACCGTCTCGGCAACTGCAGCAAAGATCTCGGCGCTGCTGTAGGCCAGTTCCATGCCCAGCAGTCTGGCGCTGCCCTGCAGTCGCTCCAGGTGTTTGTCCAGGCGGAAAGCGACGGGGCCGTCGGGGCCCACACGCACGCCCAGGGTCTCAAAGATCCCCGAGCCGCGGGAAAACCCATGCGACAGCAGCGGCACCGTGGCCTGATCCCCGTCGACGAACGTGCCGTTCATCCACACGCGACGTCGGCTCGTGCCCGGTTGCTGGGGGATTGTCTCGCCGATTGTCTTGCCGCTTGTCTTGCTTGGCACCAACTGGCCTTCCTGCTTGGTGGTGGGTGGACGCGCTCTGCCTCGATCCTGTGGTTCAGGCGCCATCTGCCAGGACCCTCTGCCAGGACTTTCTGCCAGGACTTTCTGCCAGGACGATCTGCCGGCGCCGGCAGAACTGCGGGCGCGTGGCCCTTCAGGCGTCGAGTTGCCGACGCCAACACTGTTCGATGCGCAGCAGTTCCGCCGCTTCGTGTTGGCTCAGATACGGCGTGCCGGGCTCCTGCAGCAACTCTGCGACGCGATCCACCGCCCGCTGCCGCAGGTTCGGTGCCCCCGCCGCTTCCCAGCGTTGGCGCTGCGCACGGTTGGCCAGTGGCAGTTCACCCAGCTCCTGTCGGAACCAGCGCAGGGTGTGATCGTGCCCCAGCAGTTGGCCCCGTTCTTCGGGACTGGCCAGCAGGATCTCAGCCGCCAGGTGTTCATAATCGATGACGATGCCGCGCTGCAGACGATCGACCTGGGCGGCAATCTCATCATCGATAACCAGCTGTTCCAGCGAAATCGACATTTGTGACTCCAGCTGCCCCATGCCCCAGATCAGATTCACCCCCGCCTGCGCATGCAGCAGCAGCCCCATGGACTTCTCCGTCGCCGCCTGGGCATCCTCCGTCATCGCCTCGGTACTCACCCAACTCGCGCATGGCAGGTTCCAGCGGCGCGCCAGGTCTGCCGATGCCGCCGCCATGAGCACCACCTCCGGCGATCCACCGAGGGCGACGGCGCTCTTCATATCCAGCGTATGAGCGAAGCCGGCGTTGTACAGGCAGGGCCGCCCCGGCTCCAGTGCCTGGACAATGGCGATGCCGGACAACGTTTCGGCATGTGCCTGGGCCAGAGACCCGGCCAGTGTCACCGGTGACGTGCCGCCGGCAAGAGGCTCGGCATTGAGCATGAAAGGCAGCCCCCGCCCGGATGTACGTTCCAGCAGGTGCAGCGCCGTCTCCGTCCAGCGCAACGGGCTGATGACGCTGTAGCCGAAGCTGACAGTGGGGGCATCGGCACCACCTCGCAGCACATCCGCCATTTCCAGTGTGGCATCGACACCACTCCGGGACGTGATCACCGGGCGCAGATGTTTGCCTGTGTGTTCAGCCATCAGCCGCAGCGTGCAGAAGGCCCGTACCTCCGGCGGAAAGTCTCCGACGGACACGCCCATCATGCCATGTACGTGATCGAGGCGATCCACCAGCCGCGTCAGGCGCACAAAATCGGCGCTCGTCAACGTGCGTCGCTTGTCACCCTCCAGCAGATACAGTGCGTTCCCCGGCCACCGCACTGACCCGCCGCTGCGGGCGCCGACGGCGGTCCGTCGCCGCACCACCGCGGCACCCGAAGCCAACGTCGGCGGGTGCGCCAGCGAGCAACTCACGCAGCACATCCTCGGACAGATGGACTCGTTGTGTCGCCTCCTCCACCCGTGCACCGCGGGTGGCCAGGATCGCACGAATGGAGGCGCGATCCACTCTCACACCCACACGCTCAAGAACCTGCAGGCTCAATGCGTCGATGCGCTCTACCTGTGCCGCTGCCAGAGCGCCAAAGGCACTGGCAGCCTGCCTCACGAGGGCCGTCCGCCGAGCGCCGTCAGATCAAAGTCACGGGCTGTATGGAAACAGGTGATGATATTCTCCAGGGGTGTGTCGGGCTGAATGACATTGGACGGAAACACCACCAGGCCGCCATCGTAGCCGCAACTGCGGATCAGTTGCTCGACCTCGGCGCGGACTTCGGCGGGCGTGCCGAAGGTCAGTGTCTTCTGCAGACTGACGCCACCATGCAGGGCGATGCGATCTCCGTACTGGCGCTTGACCTGGGCCGGGTCCAGGCATTCCGGCTGCAGCGGATTGATGACATCGAATCCCATGTCGACCAGATCCGGCAACAGATCCGTGATATTGCCATCCGAGTGGATGAACATCAGGATATCAGGGTTGGCGCGACGGCAGGCGTCGACAAGTGCCCGCATTCGAGGTTGATCGACGGCGCGCCACGGATCAGGGCCCATGATGATGCGGTCCTGCATGGCGATGTCCCCGGTGACGGTCACCATGTCGACCCCGCCTTTGACCATAAGTACTGCCATCTCGGTGTACAGACCGTACAGCCGGTCGTAGAGTGCCTCGAGCAACTCGCGGTCGATGAGATAGTCGGCCAGCACGTTGTCCAGACCGCGCAGCATCCACGCCGTCTTGTACGGATTGGGGATGTCGCCGCTGACGAACTTGCCCGCTTTCTTCAGGTCGGCAATGTCTTCGGCGTAACTGTCAGGCTCCAGGATGTTGTCGGCCGAGGGCAAGGGGCAGGCCTCGACGTCGGCGACGGTTTGCGCCTTCGTCAGGGGACCATCCACCCACTGCTGGTACCAGCCACTGGCTCCGATACGATGGCGGACACCCCAGCCATCTTCGTAGGTCCGCTGGTTCACCCATACCGCGCGTTGCCCCGGCTCGGTTCCCGGGCGCTGGGTGCAGCGCGCTTCCCACTCGGGAAAGCGGAGCCCCACCGAACAGTTCGCCCAACCCTCCACACCGAGCTTTTCCAGCACGACCTCCCAGTCGTCCGTACCGAAATGCTCCTTCAGGCGGAGCTGGACTGCGGGGTGGAACCAGCCATCCGTCGGTGTACGGTCAGGTAGTTGTCGGTGCAGAGCGCGCAGGATCCGCTCCCTCGGGGTCATCACCATTCCTTCCTCCTCCAACCACAGATGTCTCACGGGCCGAACAACCCGCTTCTCTTCTCAGTATACCGAGTTCCGCGCAAGGCTCAAGCGAGGGGCCGTCCGACCGGCGAGTTCATATACGGTGCCTGACCGAAGACCAGCACGGCACAGATCGCCAGGCTTCCGATCGTGAAGGCTCCCGCCCAGATCCCCACGGCCGTCGAGTCAGGCAGGAACACCGCGGCGGCGCCAAAAGTGTGGCGCTGGCGATTCCCATGACGTGGCTCTCGAGATACGAGCGGGTCGGCGGGTCATCGGCAAGAACGTCTGCCATGGCGGCGGCGTGCGCACTCGTGACCGGCTCTGCGCGCAGACGACGAGTCTGCGCGCAGACGACGAGTGGCGAATCGATCGCTAGAGGGTACTTCGGCTGCAACGGTAACCCCCGCAAATCGCCGCCGCAACGGGTCCCGCCACGGCCCGGATTGCGGCCCAGATTGCTGCCGTTACCGGCGAGGGCGCCGCACGCGCCGCCACAACGTCTACCTTAGGGGGAGATACAAGGCCCGGAATTGTACTGTGTGCGACTCGTGATATGATTGAGGCAGGAAGAAGACCATGCCAAGTCTGAACAGATTTCCGTTGTTCGGTTTGTGGAACCGGGTGGCGGCAGGTGTACTCGGTTTCAAGGAGCAGGAGTCGAAGTGTATCGGCCACGGCGTCGCCGTGCTCTATGCGATCCGCGCCCAGGGCGGTCGACGACCCAAACTTGAGGGACCTAAGAAGAGCAAGATCCCTGCAGGGGATGGACCGGTTGTACTCACCACGGAAAGTGTCACCTTCGGTGACGACGATCTGCCCTGTCGCTATGATGATGGGCGCGTGTCAAAGTGCTTTGTCGGTTGTGAAACGCCACAGGATGCGGCCCAGACTCCGGCCAGCTACGACTCCAATGTCGATGCCAAGATTCCGCCGGAGTACATCGAGCCCCTCACGGCGACCATGCTTGAGTTGCTCGTGTCGTACAAACGAGCCGAACTGCAGGGGCCCATGCTCTACACGCTGTACAATGACTGGAAGACGGCCTGTCAGGCAGGGCGAGAGGTGGATCTGGACCAGCTCATGAAGTGGTTGCAGACGGAAACCAAGACACACGGCTCGGCGCCGCGGTCGTGACGTTGGGCGCCGGCGACCACCGCTGGAGCCCCCACTCGGAGGATGCGCGGCATGAGGATGCGAGGCATGGGAGCCATCCGTAGCCAGGACCTTGTCGGTGGCATCAGTTCGCCCCTGACGAGTGCGACGCGGTCTGAGGTCCTGACGGGGGAGATCGCCGGTCTGCGCACCTTGTTCCATGCCGTGCCACCGGGCGAGTCTGTGACGCTGCAGCCCACGGAGACGTCCGGCCACGTCTACCTGTTCACCTCGGGCAATGGCAGCGCCGACGACGGCACGACACAGCAGATCGATGAGGTCGCCGTGTGGGCGCCACGCCACAACGTGCCCCTTTCGGTGACAGCAGGCGACGCGTCATTGCTGTTCCTTGAGCTCGTCATCGACCTGTCGCCGACGGACCTGATCGAACTCGAGCAGAATGCCCACCTGTTCCCCCTGTTCATCTGCTACTCGAACTGCAGAACCTATCGGGAGAAGATCAAGAGCGACAAGACCATCAGCCGTACGTTGCTCCCGGAACACACCTATCCCCGGCTCTGCATCGGTTCGGTGCAGACCACCGGTGATGATCGAGTCGCGCCGCACGAACACCCGATGTTGGAGCAACTCTTCTTCGGCCTGCAGCACAACCGGTGCGACGTACAGGCCGATGCAGCGTCACTGGTCTTTGGCGAGGGCATCCTGCTGCACATCCCCCTTGGGTCCCGTCACGGCGTCACGGTGCAGGCACCGAACGAACTTCATTATGTCTGGATCGATCTGTTCCGTGACAGACAGGGCATGCAGTGGATCGTGCAGGAGCACAAACACGATCCGTGAATTCAGGACCGCGAGCAGGCTCGTCGTGTCGACCGAAAATCTGTTGGTAATTGGAGTGCCAATGCTGCTTTTTGCCTCCGTGCCAGCCGCTGCACAGGGCCGGCAACCGGCGTCAGTGGTGTCGACCTCTACATGCGCATGCCGGAAGAACTGCAGAAACCCCCGGGGCAGCAGTGGCACTGGATCGGCGTCGGTCGGCCCACCCGGCAGGAGATGGAGAGCCCGATTGCGGGCGGCACGCCCGCAGGTGAACACGAATTCACCTTGTATCTGCCACTGTACAACAGCACGAGTTCCCTCGAGATCGGTGTGCCCTCAGGGGCGACTCATGACTGTTCCACAGCCGGCTGCCACTTCGGTGCGGCCTCTCCTCTCGCCCGAGAACGCGAGCCGAGAACCAGTGAGTATTCTGCCCGTCCTGGAGGCGTT
>JAQCJA010000134.1 GCA_027593305.1 bacterium | reverse complement strand
CTCCAGCCCGCCAAGATACTCGCCCACCATCTGATGCGGATACGTTGTATGCGGGACGCTGGGATTGGCCAGAGGTGGCGCGTCGGGCTGGGCACGGGCGACGGCGTACCCACTCGCGCCAGTAGCCTCACCGAGCAAGCCGGGCGCGGTGATCGCAAACCGCGTTGAGCCTATATCGGGGAAGCCAGCAGACTGATACTTGCCTAGAGCAGCCAGTTCAACGAACGCCTTCCTGGCGTCCCCCATCCCCGGAGAGAACAAGAACGCCCGCAAGTCCTTGCTCTCTACGCCGGGCCAGCCAGCCACGAGGGATCGCATGTCGCGGTCGAACTCCCTAACTGTCTTCCGCAATATCTTACTTGACGGCATCTGCTCGAGGATGACGTCGGTTGTCATCGTCGAAAAGTCCGCGTTGCGTGCGCCGTTGGCCGTGTAGACGAGATTGATGTTGTCGGTGTCAAACTCACGGGCGGCGTTGTTCACGTTGCGCTGTAACCGAGTCACGACGCCGGGGTTGGACGCCCATACCGCGTTATCGGTCTGTGCCGCCAGCGAGCGCATGAAATCCGGGCCGCCCTCCAACAGCACGGGGGTTGCCAGCTGGGTCTCGTTGATTCCGGTGAGGAGTTCTCCAGCCGCCGAACGATCCCCCGTCAGCGGCTGAAGCACGCTCCCCTGCAAGCGTTCGGGGCTGATGATGGGGCGCTGCAGCATCTCGTGCGCCGGGACCACTTGGCGCGACATCTCGTCTACTGGCCGGGTCAACTTCGTTTTCGATAGGTCATCCCACAGTCGCGAAACATCCGCCGTGCCCGCCACGTCGTCCACCGCATTACGCACCGGGCCGCTGCCCAGGATATTGTGGCCTCTTGGACCGACCACGAACGAAGTCCCCGCTAACGTCGAAGCCAAGTCAAACCCGCGCTCGAGGATTTCGTCATCGGAGAGTTGCGCGCCCCGAAGTAAGTCCCCAGGCGTTCCGGCTGCGGTCGCTATATCCAGGGCGATCCCTGGCCAGGCGAACCGCCCGACGCCGGCGGCGGTGGTGCCCCAGGGCAACAGCTCCCCCCTGACGGCGATGGGTGCCGGGGGCGGTGAGTAATCGGCCCTCATGCTCTGCGCCAGGGTGCTGGCCGTCTGGGGGGGGCCTCCCGGCCCGAATGGCGCAGTCAGGTATGAAGGCGCGCGGGGTGCAGGAGCAGGAGGGAAACGCTCGGCATACAGGGCGTTCAGATTCTCGTGGAAGGCGTTCTGATCCATCGGGTTGTCGAACAAGCTATATGGCACGCCCAGCGCCTCGGCTTGGTCCATCCACCGCTTCTGGTGCAAGTCCATGTTGGCGCTCGGCCTCCGATACCCATCCAGCGGGCCGGGCGTGGGCAACATGCTCTGCGCAAGCGGGCCTAATCGCTCATCCATGCCCTGGTGGGCGCGGTGGTGGACGGGGCCAGCACGAAGCGCCTGCGCCCACGCAGGCAACACCGATTGCGGCTGAAGTTTCTGGGAAAGGTGGCCCATTTGCTGAAGTTTCCTGCTGCGCCGCTAACGACCTCTGCCGCCCGCGCCCGAGCCGGGGCCGCGCGAAGCGCCGCTGGCGTCGCCACCGGAACCGCCATAGCCGCGATTCATTCCGGGGCCTGGTCGGTTGCCGAGATTCATTCCGCCGCGATTTATTCCGGGGCTTGGTCGGTTGCCGGGGTTCATGGGCACCCCCTTGTTGTAATCTTTGAGAGCAGCCTCGACATTGATATTGTTCCCTAACGTTGCCGCGCGCTGGAAGTGGGAGACATCCGAATCAATCGCGATATTGGGGCTAAGACCCCTGCTCACGATTTCGCGGAAGCTCATAGGTTCCTTGCCCAGCATGGCATTCACCGCGTTCGCATTGGCAACGCGCTGCGCAATGTCGATGCCCTTCGCCGCCATGCCAAGGCCCGGAACCGCCAAGCCTGCCCCAAACGCAGCAGCCTGAGCCGCTCTGCTGTCGAGCAGGGAACCGCCATACAACGCTCTGTCCAGAGTAGACCGAGTCGTGGCCGTGTTGTTGTTCCCTCCCATGAAACTTTGACCGCCTCTTTGACCGCCCCGGTCGGGCATGAAACCCCCCCGCTGCATCTGAGGCTGTTGCGTGCGATAAACCGGCTGCGGCTGGGGGCGCGCGAACGCACCAAAGTCATACGTCGGCTGGACCGGCAGGGGCTGGGGCTGCGGGTAAAAACCCATGGGGTCAGGCTGTCCCGCAGCGGGCTGCGGATAGAAGCCCGTCGACTGAAACCCAACCGGCTGGGAGGTGCCCCCAAAGCCGCCCATCAGCATGTCGCGAAGGTGGCCCATCAGATGAAATTGATGTTGGTGGCACCAGAAATCGGAGTGCCGGTGTAGTGACGCCTGCCGCCGAAGATGTCGCCCGCAATCATAACTTTCGATGCGGGCTGGTCGTTGTCCATCAGCATGTCAAAATACTCCTTGAATTCCGCTGCAGCAATCTGGTTGGGCAGGCCCTCATCCGTCAGGTAGACGAACTTGGTGCCCAGCGTCAGCAGTTCCTCATCCAGGATGCCCGTGTCTGTGTCCGCCGCGAACGCCGTCTGAGCGGCCAAAGCGACAGACTGGCACCATGTGTTGCTGACGTATTCGAACGCATACGAGCGGCCTGCAGCCGGGACGGGGATGACCAGAACGGCACCGCCGCGAAGGGCGAACTTGGCCTCGCCTGCATAGCTGAAAGCCTTGAGGCCCTGCCATTCAGACGCCGAGATAGGCCCCGGCATCAGCGTTGCGTAGGTGCGGTCCCAGAATGTCTCGGTCACGAAGCGGTCGAAATCAGACGGCAGGATGCCGGTCTGCGTTTCCGTCGCAACGGACGTGAATGTCTTCTCCTTGCGCAGCACTTCCCACGCCACCTTTTTCATCAGCCGCGTGCCGGTCTTGTTGGCGTACCGCAGCAGCTTCTGGCTCGTGGGCAGGGCGTTGCCAACAATCGACGTGGGGCGCTCGATGCCAACCTCGTCAGCAACAGCCGTGCAGATCGAGAGCAGTGTCATCGCATAACTCCATTCGCCTGCAACAGTTGACACCGGCCAGCGCCGACGAGTGGTTTGGGTTGTGCAAACCGCACGGCCAGCCAGGGATAACCCCGACTGGCCGCACGCTTGCAAGTGCCATCAAGGGGCGCAGTGCCCCCTATGGTTAATGCAGGCCAAAACGACAGGCCAGCTCAGGACGGACGGCCTTGTAGCCGTACAGCACGTCCAGTCGACAAGGCAGAGTATCGTCACTGATGTCGTAATCTCGAACGATACGCATCGAGATTCCGTCCATCACTTCACGAGCAGCAAAGTCAAGACCCTTGGGCATCACGAGATCGGCGGTTGCGAAGGCAAACGCATCCTTGTGGTAGCCCATGCCGATGGAGTAATCCGCCGAGGCTCCAATAGGAGTGCTACGGTCAGACTCCAGCTTGCTGAGAGGGGCGTTGTCGGCTGGCATTGCAGAAACATTCTGCTTCGCGCCGGTCGAATACAGCGCGGGCGAAAACGAGATCGTCGTCGCCGAGGTGCCGCTCGCAGCCGTCACAACGAAGGACTTGAGCTTACCGGTGGAGGCCTTCGTCTCGGCGTGGACGCTGTTGACGCCGCCAAAGTAGAAAATGTCGCCCGCAGCCCAAGTACCAGCGCCCGTATCAACGGTAATGCTGGTCGATCCTTCGGCAATGGTTCCGGCGTCATTGACCAGATAGTCTCCGGTTCCGTCATCAGTGCCCGTAGTGTGGATCGGCCACAGAGTGTTCTGATACACTTCAGAAAAGCCCAGGAAATTACTCCCGATCATACCTTCGCGGTAGTTCTTGCTGATCTTCGACGGGTCGTTGAACTGGCTTTTCACAGCCTCGACCAGATCGACATTGTACTGCGTCGGAATGTTCAAGCAACGCGGCGAGATCGGAGCGAGGTTGTCAGTCATAACCTGGCCGACATTCATGGCAAGCAGGGTGGAAGCCGAGGCACCCACGTCGCTGATCTCGTTGTAGATGCTCTTGTACATGCCCGACATGGCGTCATATTCGATATTCGCCGCCAGAACAGACATGGCGGGTTCGAGAATGCGCTTGGAAAAGTCATCCAAGCTCAACGTCAAATCCATCGAAGTGAACGACATATCAACACCCTTCTGGGTGGCGATCTGAAGCGTAACGCTGGATTCAGTCGTGTCCTGAACGGAAATCGCGGCACCCGTGCGGACCGTATATTCGTTCGGCAAACGAATCTTCAGGCTGTCGCCGATCTTGGCACCAGTCTTGGCGTACTGATCGTCATACTGACGGTCGATACTGCCTACAAAATTGAGCTTCTGATGCAGGATGCGCAAAGCCTCCCGCGTCACTGCGGTCGGCGTAAGGAGAGTATTGACCATGGTGAAAGTTCCATCTAAGGGACAGCGGCCTGTCTCGCGACGGTCGCGTCATTGTTGCTAGGAGGCCCTCAACTCGGCATTGCGCCGACGTGCCCATTCGTCAGACGACATCTTGTCTGCATCCTTGTTCAGATCGAGACGGTGTGAGCCGCCTTTCGATTTGGACGCGGGAACGGGCGTAGCGGTTGCGGGCCTGGGTTTGGTTGCGGCCTTGGCCTTAGCTTGCAGGGCGTCGTACTGCATTGCCTTGAACGCCATTTCCGTGATGGTCGGATTGCGTGACCAGTTGCCAGCTTCCCCTTCGGGAATGCCTTTGCTGATCGCGTACTTGACCAACTCGGATGCGTGTTTTACGGCAAAGCCGGGGATGCGTCGCTCGACCTCGCGCTTGCCTTCGTCAGACCGGCGGGTGACCTCGGCCACCTCCGTCTGCGCTTGCTCGCTTTCGATCTGTGCAACGCGGTTGACGATCTGCTGAAACTGGGCCTGCTTTTGAGAGAGAAGATCACTCACACGTCGCGCCTGGTCGGGTTTCGACTGCCACAACGCATTGATGTCGTACCTCTGAAGCTGCTCTAGTTCCTTTTTGACTGAAAGGCCGCGCGAATACTCCTCAAGTGCAGCGCCGTTCAGGTTCCGCAGCATCTCGACAGCCGTCCTATCGGCTTCGATTGCCTTGGCCTGCTCGGCAACGCTCTGGCTTTTGCGGGTGTAGTTGCCCTCGACATCCTTGAATGCCTTCTGTGCCGCCTCCATGACCTCCTTGGCCGTGGCGTTGGCTGCAAACCTCACCTTCTGTCCGCCGCCGAAGTCATACTCAACTTCGGCGTCATCATCGTCATCTGATTCCTCGTCACCATCGTGAGCAGGCTCAAGAGCCTCATCCTCTGGCGCTTCGGTTTCGTCAACGAGTTCTTCTTCGACTCCCTCGGGGGCGGTCGATTCTTGATCAGCCATCAATGGCTCCTTTGGTTGTGCGAGATGCATCATTGGCTGCTCTGGCAGACTGGGCAATCAGCGCCTTCTGCAAGTCGGCTTCACGGTCCAGCACAGCATCGCGTGCACGCTGCTCAACCTCGGCCATCTTGATCTCAAGCTCGCGGGCCTTGAGCGTGTACATGCGGTCCGCTTCAGCGGCGGCCTGCTGGACCTTCGCCATCTCAATCTGGGCCTTGCTGGCGGTCTCCGCGCCCTTGGATGCGGCCTGCGCCTTGGCGGCCTCGAGGTCAGCAGTCAGCTTCTGCAGCGCCTGCTGTGCCTGTTGCATCATCCCCTGGCCCTGCTGCTGCAGCTGCTGCATCTGCTGCTGGGCCTGCTGAAGCTCCTGATCCTTGGCGGCCATCGCAGCCTGCGCCTCGGGCGGGACGTTGTTGCCCTCCTGCTCGGCCTGCTGGACCTGGGGTGGCAGCAGAGTCTGCAAACGCTTGGCTACCTTGTCGGCCCCCACGAAGTCCATGTGATTCATCAGCACGTCGCCGAGCAGGGGCGCGGCGTCAGGCACGGTGCGCAGGATTTCAATCAGGAACTCGCGGGTTTCCTCGCGCTGGGTGCCATAGCTGGGGCCGACGTTCACATCAACGTCATAGATGCCCACAGACAGGTCATAGAGGCGGTCCTCGTCAGTTTCGATGGACGCCACGCCCTGATTGTTGCTCTGGAGGTTGATAACCTTTTCGGCCATGTCTTCGCCCAGAATGCGAATGGTCTGGCGCTCGTTGTAGACGCTGGGGATGATCTCGACCAGCACCTTGCCGGCGTACTCAATCGCCCGACTGAGGTTGTCGATAAAGTGGAAATTGCTGACGTCGGATTCCCTCTGGCGCGCCATGATCGCTCGGCCAGAGGTCTCATTCGACCTCGCGCCCAGACTGCTGTCATAGATGCCCGTGATCGACTTCATATCGTCAGAGGCGTTCAGGGCCTCCTGAAGGGCACCGGCAGGAACGCCAGCAAACGGCTGTCGCTGGGGCGCGCCACCAGCGGTCGGGTCATACTCGAGGAAGGGATGGCTGCGGTTGTTGGCCGTGGCCCAGGCGGCTTCATTGCCAGCCGTAAACCCTTTGGGGCCGATGTACGGCGCGCGGGGTGCCATCGCGACCATCTCGGTCGTGGAGCTGCGCCAAAAGTTAAACATGATTTGCGGGTCGACAGCGTCCCGGATCATTGACCGGAAGTGCCGCCGACCGTCAAGCACGACCTCCTCACCCCACACTGGGCAGATGGGGATCGTCGAACCCGGCCACGTTTCCTCTTCCAAAACCTCCACGCCACTGATCTTGCGGCGCTTCACGACATAGGCATCGACATTGCGCTCGCGGACCACGGTGACGCCTGTAGCCTCTAGAACCTCCTTGACCTCATCGACGTACTCAGTCGATCGCATCACCATGCCGTTCGAAAGCTGAAGCAGCTTGCGGGGCGCGCGCTCACGCAGCCAGTAGTCGGCGACACGGACACGCTCCTCCTGCGTCCAGCGCACAGCGTCGTCGCGGGTGTCGCCCTCCCATGAGACCTTGGCCGCCTTGGGATACTTCGCCTCAAACTCATCCTCTGACATGAAATCAGAGACGAAAGCATAACCCCAATCCGAGGCGTCAAACATTGTGCTCGAGGCGTCCCAGTGGACCATCAGGGGGTTGGCGATGCGGTCAATGCGGGCTTCAAGGTCGAAGCTGTCATGGTGACAGAATTCGATTCCGATTTGGAAGAACCCGAAGCCGCCGCTGGCGGCGTGGTCGATGGCCGTGTCGAAGGCAACGTCTGCGTTGGATCGACGCTCGATGGAACGGATGAGACCGTTGATGACCTCTGCCGTTTGAACGTCGGCACCGTTGTCAACCGGGTGAACGGTGATGGCGGGCTTGTTCTGGCGTGAATCGTTAACAACTTGTCGGATGAACGCGGGGAGCCTGTTGATTGTCAGGCAGGGGCGGCCTTCATCCTGGCGCTGCTTGCGGATCGCCTCGGGCCACTGATCGCCCAGCCGCGCGAATTTCATGTCGTCGTAAGCGGCCCTGCGGGAGAAATCAGTCGCGTCATCGCTTTCTTTGAAGAGTTCCAAGGCCTCTCGGATGATGGTCTCAGTCATTTGAACCTCGCGCCGCCAACCATCAATACAGCGCGACCATCGCCGTGGCGGTCGTGCTCGTGCTCATCACCCTGGTGGGGCCGATCGGGAGCACCGTGCCTGCCGGGACGCCGGAGAACAGCACCGACGTGCCGAGGTTGCCAAACTGGACGTTGACGTTGCCAGCTCCACCGACATAGACCGCACGGGGCGGGCGGTCGTTGAGTTGCAGGTTTGTCGTGTCGCTCGGCGTGATTGCGACGGCCTTGTCGCTTGAAAGAAGATATTCAGACATGTTCTACCTCTGGTAGCGGATTTGTTGCTTACCGACACACATTCGGCGTCGGGCGTTGTCTCGACCCCGTGGCGGGAGGGCATATTTGTTGCGCAGACCGCAACCTGCGGTCATCCCATCCACCCGCCGACGCCCAGCGGCTTGATGGTCGCGGTGCGTGTCTTGGGCCGCGTCATTGCAGGAAATAGCTCGGCCATGACCCAGACCATGGCGTCAAGGCGGTCAGGCGATCCATCACCCTCGTATCCCGCCGCTGTCATGCCGCAGAGCTGGTCTTCCAGCGTGGGGAACGTCCCGACGTGGTGAATGCGGCCCAGGCTGTAGAGTGCGGCTATCGGTTCGGCGCGAACGTGCTTGCCACGGGTCGCATGGACCTCGATGACCCTGATGTCAGGTCGCATGGATTGAATCGTGTTGGCGACCATCTCGCCGCCGTAGTTCGTCTCACAGACAACCGCGTCTGCCGAGTGCAGGTCGTGGGCCGCACAGACACGCTCACCCCATTGCCGGGGGCTGCCCTTGGTGCTCATGTCGTCCAGAACGTAGCCCTCGCCGTCTTCGCCCAGACCTCCGACGATGATGCCGTGTTCGTCAGCCCCTGGCGCGCTGGAGCCAGCGGGATCAACACCAACCAGGATGCGGCCCATCGTGGGGGCTTTCTCTCGCCGTGAGTTGTGGATCGTCAGGCGGTCCCAGATGGCACCGACTGCCATGGGTTCGTATTCGCCTAACCAAATATGGCCATAGCGGTCGCGTTTGTGCTGCGCGTCAAACTCGCGCTCGGTTTTAAGCTCCCTGGGGAAGAATGGGTTTTCGCTGTAATTCGCCCGCACCACGATGCTGTCGGCGGGAGGCTTCGGGCCTCGCAGCAATGAGTCCACCGGGTCGTTCACGCTGCGGGGGTTCCACGAGAACCACAACTGAGAACCGGGCGCGCGGATCGTGGGCCTCAGCAGCTCCAGCGACCGAGCCGATAGCGTCTGCGCCTCTTCGCACCATGCGCGATGGAAACCCTCCAGCGACTTGATGCTCTCCGCCGTGTGGTCCTGCATCCCCTGGAAGATGATGACACCCCCGCCAGGGGTTTCGATCTCCGTGGACTTGACGTTGAAATACTGGCTCACCCCCAGGCTTTCGATCTTGTCCTCGATCAGCCGCTTGGCCGACTCCTTCAGGCTCTTCTGGACCTCGCGAATACAGACCGCGCGCGTCCCTGAGTGCATCAGGCAGTCTTCAACCAGTCCCTCTGCGAAGTGGTGCGACTTGCCGGAACCTCGACCGCCGTATGCGCCCTTGTAGCGGGCTGGTTCTAGTAGCGGGACGAAGACGCGGGGCGTCTCAATCTGGAGGGTTGTCACACCGCGCAACCTTGCGTTCGGCAGCGTCAACGCTCCAGGGATGGTACGCAAGCAACCGCGCCGCTGCGCTGATGTGCAGAGCCTTCGCGTAGGCCGACGGCCTAAACACCCGTGCCGCCAGTTCCGGCCCCATGCGTTTGATCGCCATGGCTGCGTCTTTCTCTGGCGTTCCCGTGACGGGCTTGTATTCGTCACTCATGGGCATCACGAATCACGCGCTCGATGAGCAGCTTCACCGGACCGCCGTCGCCGTCGCCGTCAATCGGTTGAACGGCCTTGCCCCATCCCCGATCCAGCAGCTTGTCAGCCGCCGCAACACGGGCGGAATCGTTGGACTCCTCATTGGTCGCAATGCCGACAAGAACCTGGATGGCCCGCTCTGTATGCTGGCGCGCCAAAGAGGCGATTTGTGTTGGTGTCTTAGCCACTTAGCAAATAACCCCCTTCGGCTGGCGGTCCATCGGACTCCGCGCGAATGGTGAGTAGGTGGTCCAAGCCTCGGAGCCTCGATCCGCTCTAGTGCCAGAATGGTTCACGGGTGTGGCGGGGCGCTCTTGGGACTTGGATGTGAAAACGCCCCGGCGGTGAGGCCGAGGCGCTGGAATGTGTCGTCTCGTGCCGCCCGAGAGCGGGTAGGGTGTGCGCCGCTATCCCTCACCTTTGAGGCGTCTCGGCATGATGATCTCCGGGCCGGACCCCGACGCACATCTCGCGCGCCCGCAGGCGCAATTGTAGCCATTGTCAAAAAGGGTGCCACACTTTCCCCGAACGTGTCAAGCACTTCGCTCTCTCGGAACACCATAAAAGTTGGCAAGCTCGTCCAGGCCGTCGCGGATCTGATCGGCCCCCGCGCCATGACGAACGCGCTGCCGGTGTTCCCATGCGGAAAGCGCCATGCCCTCAACAACCACGGCCCAGACAACGGACGGCTTGGTCATCGCGTC
>JAQCJA010000133.1 GCA_027593305.1 bacterium | reverse complement strand
TCGCCGGCCTCTTTGGTCAGGGGCGGATCCGCAACTCTCTGCGTCGCGTCGGCCAGAGCGTTGTTGGCCGATTCACCGTGGCGAATGAAGAACAGATCCATATTGTGTGCTTGTAGCCCTCGAAAGTGGTGAGTAGGTTACGTCGGCTTGGATCCATTGCCTCCATCAGCCAGAAGCAGGTCATGAAGATAACGGTTCGTCAGGGTGAGATACAGAAGGCGCGCGACGAGGCCCTCGTCGTTAACCTCTTTCACACAGGTAGCGCCAGCACGAAGCTGGGCGGAGCGACGGCAGCCGTCGATAAGGCACTGTCCGGAGCCCTACAGCGGGTCCTTCGCAGCGGCGATTACAAGGGTGAGAAGGGCCAGACTCTCGTGCTCTATCCCGAGGCCGGTTTTCCGACGCCGCGGCTCCTGCTCGTCGGCCTCGGCAAGCAAGCCGACTTCACCCTCGATGTGGCCCGGCAGGCAGCAGGTGCGGCGGCGCTGAAGCTGCAGTGCCTGGGTGTGAAAAGTGCCAGCACCGTGCTGCATGGCGCCGGTGCCGGTGGCCTGGAAGTGGAAGCTGCGGCTCAGGCCCTGGCCGAGGGTAGCATCCTCGCCTGTTATCGTTTTGACGGCTACCGTAGCGGAGCATCCGGTGATCGAGCCACTCTCAAGCGCCTGACCGTGATCGAGGGGGATGCGCGCCGTCTTGCCGGCCTGCGGCGTGGCCTCCGCGCCGGCGTGCAGATCGCCGAGGGTGTCTGCCTGGCCCGCGACCTGTGCAATCACCCGGGCAATACGGCAACACCGACATATCTGGCGACGCAGGCACGGGGCATGGCGAGACGTACAGGGTTGCGCTGTCGCGTGCTCGATGAGGCGGCGATGCGCAAGCTTGGCATGGGTGCCCTCCTGGGTGTGTCAGCAGGCAGCGCCGAACCAGCGCGTTTCATCATACTTGAACATGGCAAACTCACCGGCAAGGGCGCCCGCAGGCCCCTTGTCTTCGTCGGCAAGGGTGTGACCTTCGACTCGGGTGGTATCTCCATCAAGCCAGGTGCAGGCATGGGCGACATGAAGTTCGATATGTCCGGTGCCGCCGCGGTCCTTGGCGCCATGCAGGCCGTCGCCGAACTGGGGCTCTCGCAACCCGTCGTCGGCATCGTCCCGGCGACGGAGAACATGCTCGACGGCAAGGCGGTCAAGCCGGGCGACGTGCTGCGGACGATGGCCGGAAAAACGATCGAGATCGACAACACGGATGCGGAAGGGCGCCTCATACTGTCCGACGCCCTGGCCTACGCCCAACGCTACAAGCCGGCAGGCATCGTTGACCTGGCCACCCTCACCGGCGCCTGTGTCGTGGCTCTGGGCGAACACGCCAGCGGCCTGCTGTCAAACAATGACGAGCTGTCGGCAAAAGTCGAGGCCGCCGCGCAAGGCACAGGTGAGAAAGTCTGGCGCCTGCCCCTGTGGCCGGAGTACCGGGAGCAGATCAAGAGCAACGTGGCCGACATGAAGAACACCGGCGGGCGCAGCGGTGGCGCCATCACCGCAGCCGCCCTGCTGGCGGAGTTCGTCGGTGATATTCCGTGGGTTCATCTCGATATCGCCGGCACCGCATGGACCGCCAAGACGCGGCCCTATACGCCTCGTGGCGGCGTCGGTGTTGGTGTACGACTGCTGGTGGAACTGGCACGCAACTGGGGTCGACGCCGCGCGTGATACTCTCCGATGGCACACTGCGCCGCCTGCTGGCCTCGGGCGAACTCGTCGTCGATCCCGTCGACGAGGATCAGATCCAGCCCGCGTCGATCGACCTGCGCCTCTCAGATCATTTTCTCAAGGTCGATGAGAACCGTCTCGAAGTCATCCGTCTGGATGCCGAAGTAGAGTACATGGAGTTGACACAGGACCAGATCGTCATCCCGCCACACTCCTTCCTGCTGGCCACAACGCGCGAGCGCATACGCCTGCCCGACAATCTGACCGCCTTTGTCGAGGGGCGCAGTTCGATTGGCCGCATCGGCCTCTTCATCCAGAACGCCGGCTGGGTCGATCCTGGCTTTGAGGGCAATCTGACGCTCGAACTGTTCAATGCCAATCGCCTTCCCATCCGCCTGCAGGCAGGACGTCGGATCTGCCAGCTCGTGTTTGCCCGCATGGATCAGGCTGCTGACGAACCCTACCAGGGCAAATATCAGGGGCAGAGCCGTGCCACGGGCAGCCGCATTGGCCTGGATACCGACAGGTGACGGCAACCCCGCGATCGTGATCCTGGCAGTGATCAAAGCCTGGAGCGGACGCCAGCCAGCCCGTTGTCTTGACGCGCTGCCGCTCATTCCCCTGTTGCTGTGGGTCACAGCCGACGCCATCGTGCCCGATCTGGGCTTTGCGCGCGACGCCATGCGCCTCGCCGTCGACATCGCGGATTGTCGCTGGCCTCACTGGAGCCTGCTTCCCGTGGGTGCCGTGCTGCTGGTTGCCGTACGAGCTGGCCTCACGGCCGGCAGCGGCAACGGGCGATGGCGCGCGGCATGGCTCGGCGTCGGCAACGTCCTGCGTTGGATCGCTCTGCCGATTCTGCTCCTGCTCGCGCTGCGGGCCCTGTCCCTCTGGCAAGCGGCCGGCATCGCGCTGCCATGGCTCGGATTGACCTGGTCGCCTCATACCAGCGTCGCCCTGGCCTTTGTGCCCTTTCTGGGCCGACGCGAGCACCCGGCGGCGATCCGTCGACGCATGGCGGTGCTGCTGTTCGTCGGCTTTCTTGCGCTCTACGGCGGTTATGCCCTGTACATCTGCCAGATGGTCATGATCCATGGCGACGAGGCCCAGTACCTGCGTGTTACACAGAGCCTGCTACGGGATGGTGACATCGATCTGGCGAACAATCTCGATGGGGATGTGACCGAGTTCCACGTCATGGACGTGGGTGCTGACGAGGCCCCAATAGCTCCGCCTGGCAAGATCTACTCCATACATCCCGTAGGACTGTCCGTGCTCCTGTTGCCGGCCTACGAACTGGGGCTGCAGCTGTGGTCGAATCCGCGCCTGGGCACTTCCCTGGCTATCGCGATGTGCGCCGCTGCCGTTGTCGCCCTGCTGTACCTGTGGCTCTGTCACGTCGGTATTGCGCATTCGCTGGCACTTTGGGTGAGCGTCGGCTGCGCCACCACGACACCCCTGCTGCTGTTCAGCACACAGATCTACCCCGAACTGCCCGCCGTACTGGTGACCTTGATGGTACTGCTGCGCCTGGATGCAGGGCTGCTGCTTCCGCCAACCGACGTCCGCAGTTCGCTGCGTGGCGCGCAGAGCCCCTGGGAACTGGGTGCTCTGGCACTGGCGGTGGGACTGCTGCCCTTCCTGCACCCACGCTTAGCCCCCATTGCAGCCCTGCTGGCCGCCGGGCTTCTCTGGCAGGCAAGGGGTCAGCGACTGCGTCAGGGCTTCGTCGTGGCTGCCGGCGGCATCTGTCTTGTGGCGTTGCTGCTGCACAACTACGACTCCAGTGGCGACTGGCTTGGCAATTTCCGTCCCGGCAACTCGTGGGATGAGGACGCCGTGTCGCCGTCGACGTGGTGGATGTCGTTGCCAGGACAATGGCTCCACATCAGCAAAGGGCTGGCGCTGAATGCTCCCTGGTTCTTCATCGCCGTGGTCCCCGGTATCACCGCGCTGGTCATGCAGCGGGATCGGCGGTTGCTGGTGGCGGTGCTGTTGTATACAACGACGGCTGTCGTCAACGGCATCCATCCGGACTGGACCTTCGGTTTCTGCCTGCCGGCGCGCTTCCTCGTGACGGCACTGCCCGCTCTGGCTCTGTGTGCCGCCTGTGGATTGGATGTAATCCGCCGCAGTCCCTGGCTGGGTGTCCTGTTCTGTGGCGCCCTGGCCGTCAGTTGGGACGTAGTTGGTGCCGCAATCCACATCCCGGAGCTGGCCTTTGAAGGCGAACACCTGCCACGGACGGTGGTGGCAGGATTCTACCCATTTGGTGTCCACGGATTTCTGCACACCATCGCGTCACCGCCTGTGCCGGACCTGCTGCTGTGGAGCGCCGCCGCCGCCGCACTGATTGGCGCAACCATCGTCACGATTGCCGGAATCACGACTGCCGGACCGGCGCTGCGCTGGCGGCTGATCAGTGCCGGTGCCATCCTTCTGGCTCTGCTGGCACCAGCCCTCTGGGGTCTGGAGGGAACATCGATCTCGCAGCTGAAGATGAGCCTGTCGCCCTATCTCAAGATGCTCACAGATGGTCAGATCGGCGGCGACACGACCCTGCAATCCAGCTTCCGTCGACTGCGCGAAGGGGATCGCCTCGCCGATGGCAGCTTTGCCGCTGATGCAAGTTCGCCTGGCGGCACCCTGGCTGCGTACTACATGCCGATCCAGCTTCCCGGGGTCTATCGCATTGTCACGAAGGACGTCACCGTCGATGGGGAGCAGACCGCCTACGTCAGTCACCAGCGTACTCTACCGGTACTGCAACCGTGGGTTGAGCGCCTGCGCTTTCCCATGCATGTCGAATCCGACGGTACGCACCGCTTCGACTACTACCACGATCGTCTGCAACTCGGCTACCTGCATTTCGTCTACTCGGGCCGTGGCACGCTGCGCCTCGGTGAGACGACGCAGATCCTTCACGCGCGCCGCCTGCCCCTGCGCCTGGAAGAGGCGGCTCGTGTCGATTTCCGCGGCGTTTCCCCGCCCTATTCAGCGCGGGAAGATCTGCAGCAGGGACGCTACCTGGCGCGCTTCCATCTCGCTGGTGGGGCCCTGTCCACACTGACCCAGCGCCAGCCAGTACCCGTGAAGATGGCCGTCTTCGTCTCCGACGGCACGCCGATCCCCTTCCATGACCTGCTGCCCTGGTACAGCAGCCAGCGACGATGGCATGATGTCATTTCCCGGCAGCAGGATGTGCAGCCGCAACGGGAACTGCTGGCCGCCCCGTGGTGGGCATCGGTGCCCATTGCCGGTGACCACGTCTACGAACTGAGCTTTCTCGTGCGCCAGCCAGGACCTGTGTGGCTTCTGTTCCAGTACGACGGTCCGGCCGATCTCTCCCTGGCCGAGATTGCCGTCTATCGCCAACACCTCGACATGGAGTGACCTGCTTCTGAACGCCGCGGATCTGCACCGCAACAGCCTCGTGATTGATTCACACAACGACACGACCGTCGCGCTGATTGGCCGCGGCAATATGGGTATCGCCGGCGAGCACGGCGGGGATCGCCACAGCCGTGCCGGTGTAGTGGCCTATCTGCGTCAGTATCTGCCAACCCAGGATCAGGACGCAGTGCAGTTCACTCTGGCCCACCTGCGCGAGGGCGCCGTGGATGCCGCTTTCTTCGCTGTCGACACGACGCGCACCGGTCACAATCGGGTGACCGATCAGCTGAGACCGTAGAGCGGCTTGAATTTGCCTTCGAGGTACTGCATCAGGTAGTCGACGTTCAGCGGCTCCCCGGTAATGTCGTGCACCAGTTCCGTCGCCGTGCGGCGTTTGCCGACGGTATGCACGTTGGTGCGCAGCCAGCCGAGCAGGCCCGACAGATCCCCCGAGGCGATCTGCCCGCTCAGGTCACCGAGGTCGACGCTGGCCTTGCGATATAATTGTGCGGCGTACAGGTTGCCCAACGTATATGTCGCGAAGTAGCCGATCAGGCCCACGGGCCAGTGAATGTCCTGCAGCACCCCGTCAGCATCATTGCCGGGTCGAATCCCGATGTAGCTCTCCATGCGCTCGTTCCACGCACCGGGCAGGTCCTTCACCCGCAGGTCGCCCTCGATCATCGCCTTCTCCAGCTCAAAGCGCAGCAGGATGTGCAGGTTGTAGGTGACCTCGTCGGCCTCCACGCGAATCAGCGACGACTCGACCTGATTCACTGCGGCATAGATGCGATCCACATCCACACCGGCAAGCTGCTGCGGAAAGTGGTCCGCCAGCACCGGCAGGTAATGCTGCCAGAATTCGTGACTGCGGCCCACCATGTTCTCCCACATGCGTGACTGCGACTCGTGAATGCCCAGCGAGATGGCAGAGCCAACGGGCATACCCTCGGCGTCGGGCAGGCCCTGCTCGTAGAGGCCATGACCGGTCTCATGGATGATGCCGAAGAGCGAAGTCTGCATGAGACCGGCACTGTAGCGCGTCGTGAGTCGTACGTCTTTGGGCGATGTTCCCGAGCAGAAGGGATGCACGGCGACATCGAGACGCCCCGCTTCAAGATCAAACCCCATGTCGGTCATCACGCGCCGGCCGAAGGTCTCCTGGGGGCCGATGTCGAAGGGCTGATCGAAGAGGTCATCGGTACCACGACCACTGTCGACGATACCCGCCACGAGGGGCACGAGGCGCTGGCGCAGGTCGGCGAGCACCGGCGCGACGTCCTCGACACAGGCATGTGGCTCGTATTCGTCGAACAGCGCATTGTAGATGGAACCGGTATAGCCAGCCGCTTCGGCAACCTGACATTTCAGCTCGACGATCTTCTCCAGCCAGGGCTGAAAGGCGGCGAAGTCGTCGTTCCTGCGGGCTTCGACCCATGCTTCGTGCGACAATGATTCCGTCTGTGTCAGTTCCACCACAAGAGACTTTGGCAGGCTCAGGGCCCGCTTCTGCTCGCGTTGCACCTGCCGCACATTCACCGCCGTGTCTCCCTGCAGATCTGCTTGACCCAGAGCCGTGACCAGATCGACCAGTTCCGCTGCGGTCTGGTGATCGTGCTGGATGCCGGCAAGCGTACCCATGGCTCGCGCCCGTGAAGCGGCCCCCTGCGGCGGCATGCAGACTTCCTGGTCCCAGCTGAGCAGGGCCTGGGCATGGCTCACATCTGCCATTTCTTTGACCAGTTCAGCAAATCGCTCGTATTGCGTTGTCAGATTCCCCATCTTTGCTCCAAGTCTGTTTCGGACCTACATAAAACATCAGCCGGAGAGTAGCGATGAAGATCGCCCGCGTCGAGCCCCTGATCCTGCACATCCCCTTCTATGCCGATCATGTCGTGGCGGCCATGCACCGGGCCCAGACCCACGATGAACGGGTCCTGGTCATGCGTGTCGAACTCGATGACGGGACCGTCGGCTACGGCGACACCCAGGGAGGCGGCTCTGTCGACACGAAGCGGCTCGAGAGTCTCATTGGCACCAGCCCCCTGGCACATCTTCTGGACGACAGTCTTGGCTTCGCCCTGCAGGTCGCTCTGCTGGATGCCGTGGGACGAGCCACGGGCACCCCGGCCCACGCCTTGTTGGGCCACCAGGTGCGCAGCCGTTGCCCCCTCTCCTGGTGGGACATCGACATGCCTGCCGGCGATTGGGTGAAAGAAGCCGAAGCGTCACTGCGGCGGGGCTACACCACCTTCAAGATGAAGGCACGGCCGTGGCGCGACATTCACGAGCAGATCGCCACGGTGGGCCAGGTGGTCCCGGACGACTATCGGTTTGACGTCGACTTCAACGGCTTTCTGCTGACCGCGGCGCGGGCAGAGGAACATCTCAGCCGGCTCGATGGACACGTCAACGTCGGCATGTACGAGAGCCCCTTCTACCTGCAGCGAGATATCGACGGCGCCCGCATCCTGCGGGAGGCGGTCAGCAAGCCCATCGTCGAGCACTTCGTCCCAGAGGTCCTGCATGCCCGCGCCAGCGACGGTTTCGTCATTGGTGGCGGCATCGAGGGTGTGCGCCGGCAGGCAGGGCTGGCGGCAGAGTTCAACAAGCCCTTCTGGCTGCAGCTGGTCGGGGCGGGGCTGACGACGGCCTACGCCCTGCACCTGGGCGCGGTCCTGTCGCATGCCCAGTACCCCTACATCACCTGCTTTGAATTGTTCGAGGATGATCTGCTCGTGCAACCCATTGACATCGTCGACGGCTATGCTGCCGTACCGGAGGGCCCGGGGCTGGGCGTCGAGGTCGATGAGGAAGCTCTGCGCCGATACAGCGTCGATCCGGCAACACCCACACCGAAAGAAAAGTACCGCGCGCAGAAGCGTCTTCTCCGGGTTCGCTGGCCCGGTGTCGCCGGCAAACAGCGCCAGTGGACTTTCTCCGATGAGAGTCACTACCAGCGTGAGTTCTACGCGGGCAGCATCCCCCCCTTCCAGCAGGGCGCACATCTCGATGTGACGGAGGATGACGGCTCGGCAGGATTCGCCAGCGAGCATGCTGCCGTCGTCGCCCGGGGATTGTAGTGCCACATGGATGAGCTCGAATCACTGCGGCACCGCCTCGCTGCGGAAGTCGCTTCCCGCGAGCATGACAGGCGGTGCCGGCACGCGTTGCGCGAAATGCGCCGACTGGTGGGCTCGATCCAGAGCGGCCACGACACGGCGGAGATCATCCTTGCACTCGAGGCGTGCCTCAAGACGGCAGGGGTGAACTTCAACGGCTACGGTGTCAACCTCATCGAGGTTCAGGCGGGTCTGTACCACATCACGCAGCATTCCGTGGGCCCCGAAGGGGCTCGATACCAGGGATCACGAACGCAATCAACGCCCGATCCGCTGACGACATGGTGGCAGCAGGGGCGCCCGGTGTACCGCCGGGACCTGCGTGCAGATGACCCCTACGATGAACTGGTGAACTGGGTTCCACAGGGATCGGCGCCGCCGCGCTCGATTGTCGACGTACCGTTTTCTGGCGGCACGCTTGCTGTCAGCAGTCTGCAGGCCGAAGCCTTCAGCGATGTGGATCTCGAGTTCTTCGGCGATCTTGCCGACGTGCTCGAGGCAGCCACTCAGCGCTGGCACGATCTCAGGCAACTGGAACAACACAACGCCCTGCTTGCCGAGCAGGTCGCCGAGGGGCAGAAACGAGCCGCTGCGCTGGGTAACGCCAACGCCTCCCTCGCTGAAAAGGAACGTCTGCTGGACGCGTTCCACGAGACCGGCAAGGCTTTGCTCGAGTCCCTGGATCGCGACCGCATTCTCGATACGCTGGGCCTGCAGGTCATCCGCGCCGGGATTTTCCGGGGCGTCATGATCGCCCTCGTCGACCGCACGCAACGGAAGGTGCGTGTTGCGCGCAGCTTCAACCGCAGACAGGACCCGGACGGGACCTGGCGTCCGGTGCAGGCCAGTCTGAATGTCGTCGGCGTCGAGTATGATCTGGATGACGAAAACGTCACGGCGGCGGTGGCGCGAACGGGAGACATCGCCGTGATCGGTGGCTTCGACCGGCGCTTCGATGGCCGCTTCAACAAGCCGGAGATGTCAGACAAGGTCTCCTACTTCATCCCCATCGTGCACAATGGGCACCCCATCGCCGTCCTGGCCACAGGCAGCGAGACTTCCGAGCGGGAGCAGATGCTGCGCCAGATCGAGGTCCTGCGCCCCTTCTTCGACCTGGTTGCCATTGCTCTGTACCATGCCGATCTCTACCACGACCTGCAGGAGCGCGAGCGGGAACTGCGTGAGTTGCAGAAGATGGAGATCATGGGCGAGATGACTGCCGGCATCGCCCACAACTTCAACAACCTGCTTCAGGGGGTCATCGGCAACCTCGATTTCGCTCTCGAATCTCCGGAGGAAGCGTCCGATCTGATTCACAGAGCGCTGGTTTCGGCCGACTCCCTCGCCGAGATGGTGCGGCAGCTGATGTCCTACTCCCGCAGGGGCCTGGCGCCGGCCCGGTCGCCGACAGAGTTGGCCGCCGTCATCAGCGCCGTGGGGGGCGTCTGTCACACCACGTTCGATCCACGCATCGAGTTCATCGAACGTGTCGCCGACAACATCCCCCCGGTCGATGGCAACGCCAGTCAGTTGGAGCAGGTGCTGCTGAATCTCTGCGTCAACGCCCGGGATGGCGTCGCCGACATCTCGGGGCGCACGCCCCGAATCGAGGTGGAAGCTTCGATGACGCTGGTCGAGGACCGGGAAATGGTCCTGCTCCAGGTGCGCGACAACGGTGTCGGTATCGAACCGGCCGTGCGGGCGCGAATATTCGATCCCTTCTACACAACAAAGGGGGTCGGCCGTGGCACCGGCCTCGGCCTGTCGATCGTCCACGGCATCATCGGTGACCATGGCGGCTGGATCACCTGCGACAGCGAGCCGGGTGTGGGCACTACCTTCGGCCTGTATCTGCCCCCGTAGCGTGGTGCGCAGACCGCGG
>JAQCJA010000132.1 GCA_027593305.1 bacterium | reverse complement strand
ACCGTCGGCGCCGTGACAGGTCTGCCCGTGCCTCATGTTGACACCGATCGACGTGCCGGCGATCCACCGGAACTGGTTGCCGACGCCCGCCGTGCTGGCGAGGTCCTCGGGTGGCAGCCGCAACTGTCCGACCTGCCGACGATGGTCGCCCACGCCTGGGCCTGGTTCAATCGATAACGTCCTGTCCGGCGCACCACAGGATGCCACGGCGCAGTAGGGTGCGAAACGTGCCGTTGGCGTAGGCTTGATTGTCGTGCCCCAGGATCAGATTGAGGACCCGCACCTGCCGATAGCTCCTCGTCCAGGCTTGTGTCGACATGGTGTTGGGGTGTTGCACGGTAAGCAGCACGTGACTGTCCGGCCCCTCGACGTCGCGAAAATCATAGGTCTCGTCGGTGATGGTAAAGTCCGCCAGGCCCCGGGTGATGGCATGGTCCCTGTCGGCGATGTGCACGGTCAACTTCTCATCATGGCTGTAGTCGTTGATCGTACGGTCCTGCATGCCAACGATGGCGTCCCATACGGGGTCAGCCTTGAAGGCCAGAATGCCATGGTGCAGCACGACGATCCCCGGCCCTTCTCCCAGAGCATCGATGGCCTTGCGCGTACGCCGTCCACCGGGAGCGTCCTGGGGGGCAACGGTGTGCATGTTGTAGAACACGACCACATCGTAGCGCTTGCTGTTGTCGGCGAGGTCCGCAGACCAGTCTTCCAGGGGCTGAACATAGCAGTCACACCCCTGCAGCGAGCGGAACAGATCGTGAAAACCGATCACATCGAAGGCGTGCCCTCCGGTGATGACGGCGATTTTTCTGTTTACCATGGTGCAACCTCCACCTGCAGGTGACAGTGCCGTTGGGCGGGATCGAAAGCCAGCAGCACCCCGCCTTCGTCCGCAAGATAGGTACCGCTGACGAAATCCGTGCGCCGGGACACGCGTCGCAGCGGCACGCCGTCGACGCGCACATGCTGCACCCCTGGAGCGGACAGGCGCAGCGTCAGATCCGGTGTGAGTACGGGGAGATCCAATTGCACACCAGCAGCGGCGACCTGCACCTGCGCCATCTCCCGCGCACAGGCGTAGCGTGTGATCTGACTGCAGGTCCGCCATTGCGTGTGCTCCCCCTGCGGGTCGCGCTCATGCAGCCGACGCACAACGGTCTGCAATGCGTGGAAGCCGCAGCGATCCCCGTCATGCATGCCGTAGAAGCCCTGCCAGTGACTGATGAGGACCGCCGGTTGGCCAGCGTCGATCAGTGCCGGCAGTCGTCCCCCCTGCAGATTGGCGGTGATGTAGCGATCGGCATCCACCTCGCCGTACCCCGTCCACGATCCCGTCCAGTCGCCGGTTCCGGCAATGATTTCTCCCGTCGCTGTGCCAGCGTCGCGATCCGCGTACCATACAGGCGACTCGATGCAACTCTCCTCCGCCTGAACTCGCTGGAAGAAATAGGGGATGTCGTGCCCCGTCGCCTGGCGCACACCCTCGCCGGCACAGCGAGCATAAAACGGCAGCGTCTGGCCACCGAAACCACCGGGAGAGGTGACTCCTGGAGGATCAAAGCCGGCATGGACGAGAATTGTGCAGGCGGCGGCGATGTAGGCGATGATGCGTTCCGGTTCATCCTCGGGCAGCGCCCGCCAGTCGTACTGCTCCCAGATCGACGGCGATACCGGCGTCAATGTCGCCGGATCCAGCACCACCGTGTGGGTCAGCATCTCCGGCGTGATATCAAAGGCCGGCACGATGAGCTCGCGACACATGTGCAGCCAGCTTTCCTGCTGCTGCCGACTGAACATGGGCAGACCCTGATCGATGCGCCCCAGGGCAGCGGGGCACGGCACGATGCTGAACTTGCCGCGCACCCCCTCCGCCAGGCAGAATTCAGCGAACTCCCGGGTGAACGCCTCCGGATGCACCACGGGCACATCCTGCCAGCGGCGTTCCTGTCCATCCACGGGTATCCGGTCACGCATCCAGAAGTAGTTGAGATTCACCAGGACCGTCGAGTCGTCGATGATGAGCGACAGGGGCACCCGGTCGAGGGCGTGTCGTGTGATCTCGGCTTCCATGTGCTGGCTCCTGCCTTTCGTTGACCGGGGTGCCTCCGGTGACCTTTGTTTGCCGCATGTATATCGACGACATCCAGCAGGCGATCGACCGCTGTCCACGCCAGCATCTGCTGCACCTGCCGACGCCGCTGCAACCCCTCGATCGGCTTCGGCGGCAGATCGGTGGTCCACGCATCTGGATCAAGCGTGATGACCTGACGGGCCTGGCCTTTGGTGGCAACAAGTCCCGCTACCTCGAGTTCACGCTGGCTGAGGCTCTTGCTCAGGGCGCCGATGCCGTCGTCCTGAGCGCCGTCGTCCACTCCAATCATTGCCGGCAATTCGCTGCCGCCGCCGCCCGTCTGGGTCTGCAGGCCGTCGTCGTCCTGCGCGAGGATGACTCGGCCATGGGGCGCACCGACCCGATCACGGGCAACTACCTGCTCAACAGGCTTTTCGGCGCCCGCATTCGTCTGGCCCCCGCCGCCGACATCAACGCCGTTGTTGCGGAGGAGATGGACCGCCTGCGCGCGGCGGGTCGGCGTCCATTTACCGGCTTGTCTGCTGTGCTGTCCCGGGTCGCCTACATACAGTGCTCTTTGGAGTTGTCCGTCCAGTGCCAGGCGCAGGACATCCGCCCTGCGGCCATCGTCATCGGCTCCGGCACCAACAGTCTTGCGGGCCTGCTCGCCGGCTTCGCTCTGCTGGATACCGACGTCACCTTCGTCGGTACGCCGCAAAGTCACCTGCAGGACCCGGCCCATGCCGCCCAGCACGTGGTTCGCGCCGCCATGGAGGCGATAGAGCACCTCGACCTGCGCTGTCCCGCACCCCCACAAGTGGCGCAGGTGCGGGTCGATGACAGCTTCGTCGGCACTGGTTTCGGCCATCTGGACCCACCCACGCGGGACTCCATTCACCTGCTGGCCCGAACGGAAGGTCTGCTTGTCGATCCTGCCTACACGGGCAAGGCCTTCCACGCCCTGTTGGATGGTGTGCGTCGGGGGCTCTGGCCGGATGATGGGGATGTACTCTTCGTGCATACCGGCGGGACCCCCGCCCTGTTCACCTACGGCGCCGACCTGCTCGCCGCCAACGGCGCCTGACCAGATCCCGTTGACGAAAGCAGATGCTGCAGCGGGGTCGGGCGACCATGGGCGGGGTCTGGATTTCGCCTGGTGTCTCTTGGCCGACCCGGGCATTCGGCTTAAGATTCGGTCGCAACCGAATCCCCGTGCTGTCTTGAACCGGACTGTCAGTAACCATCGCTGAAATCGTCGAATCGAGCCAGAGAGTCACGTTTCGTGGCATCCTCGTCGGCGCTCTCATGTGTGCGATCATCGCCGTGGGGATCCCCTACGGCAGCATGGTGGTTCAGGGGACCCGTCTGGGCCTCAGTTCCTGCACGCCAGCGGCGTTCTTCCTGCTCTTCATCCTGCTGCTGACGCTGCAGATTGCGCTGGGTGTAATCCGTCGCAGCTGGGCCCTGAGCCGCGCGGAACTGGTGACCGTGTTCATCATGATGGCCGTCGCCACGGCCATACCCACCCGTGGCGTCACCGGCATGCTGTTGCCGATGATCACGGGGACCTTCTACTACGACACGCCCGAGAACAACTGGGCCGAATTGATCCATCCGCTGCTGTCGGACTGGATGGTCGTCAACAACCGGACGGCGGTGAAGGAGTTCTACGAGGGTGTCGGCGGCGTGGCGACGATCCCGTGGGACATGTGGGCGCCGCCGTTGCTGCGCTGGTTCTCGTTCTACGCCGGTTTCTGGCTGACGCTGGTGTGCGCCATGGTGATTCTGCGCCGCCCCTGGGTCGAACACGAGCGTCTCGTCTTTCCCCTGGCGCAATTGCCCCTGGCGATGATCGGCGACCGGACCGCAAGCGGCGGCCGGGCCGATCTCGTCAAGCCCTTCTTCAAGAATCCGGTGATGTGGCTTGGCCTCGTCATTCCCCTGTTCATCCACAGCGTCAACGCCCTCAGTTCGTACTACCAGTTCATCACGCCGATCAACCCCGTTGCCAGCATCGATCTGTTCCGGCACTCGCTGGTTCTCAGCCTGCGGCTGAATTACCTGATGTTCGGTTTCGCCTACTTCATCAGCAGCAACATCTCCTTCAGCCTGTGGTTCTTCTACCTGCTCCACGTCGTGCAGGTGGGCATCTTCACCGTCGTCGGCATCCACAGTCCGGAAGAACTGGGGCCCTGGACAGGCAGCGGCCCGGTAGGCGCCATCATGGGGCATCAGATGATGGGGGCCCTCACCGTGCTCGTCGTCTTTGGCCTGTGGACGGCGCGCAGTCATCTGCGTCAGGTCTTTCTCAAGGCGATCGGCCGTGCCCCCGACGTCGATGACAGTGATGAGCTCCTCTCCTACCGGGGCGCCGTACTGGGCCTGATTGCCGGCATCGGCTTCATGGGCTACTGGCTCTGGCGTTCCGGCATTCCCGCCCTCGTTGTCCCCGTCTTTGTCCTGTCGGCCCTGATCATCCTCATCGGTCTGGCGCGTATCGTTGCCGAAGCCGGCCTGCCGACGGTCACACCGGAGATGATCCCCGCCGGTTTCGTCATCTCCGGAATCGGTGTGCCGGCCCTCGGCATGCAGGGCATGATTGCCACAGGTTATACCCTGGCCTGGGCGGGCGACTTCCTGGCTCCCCTGTCGAGCATGCTGCGCCTCAGTTCTGAGGTCCGTCAGGGCCGCCGCCGCATCGCCATCGGTGTCGGTCTGGCCCTGACGATCAGCCTCGTCCTGTCCACGTGGTTCCTGCTGCATCTGGCCTACCGGGATGGGGCGTTGAATCTGCATCCTCAGTACTTCAGCACGTTTGCCGAGTACCCATCCCTGCTTGCCGCACAGAAACTGGCCAACCCGACGGGTCCGAGCCTTGCCGGATGGTTGTGGACGGGCGCGGGGGGCTTCGTCATGGCCTTGCTGATGATGGCGCGGCACCGTTTCGTCTGGTGGCCCCTGCACCCACTGGGCTTCGTTGTCAGCCCGGGCTGGGCGATGGACAACATCTGGTTCTCGGTGTTTCTCGCCTGGATGATCAAAGTTGTCGTCCTCAAGTACGGAGGACCGAATGTCTATGCCAAAACCCGTCCCTTT
The DNA here is from genome assembly GCA_027593305.1 of bacterium. Taxonomy (GTDB): domain Bacteria; phylum Latescibacterota; class UBA2968; order UBA8231; family UBA8231; genus UBA8231. The sequence continues at coordinate 4,977 of JAQCJA010000132.1, read as the reverse complement.
TTCCTGGGGATCGTCCTCGGGCAGTTCGTCGTCGGTGGCATGTGGCTCGTTATCGACAGCTTCACCGGCACCGTGGGCAACGCTGTCCCGGTCTACTGATGGACCTTCTGTGGGCGCAGCACCTGCCCCCTTCACCTGGAGTACTGTAACCCGCATGGTCACCGCCACCCTCCGTTCGCTGTTCCGTCGGTATCGTCCAGGCGCCATTCTACCTGTCTGGACTCTGCCTGTCTGGACTCTGGCTGTCTGGGCCTTTCTGCTCGCAGCCACCACCACCTGGTCTGGTTGTGACTCGTCGGATCCGGTTGTTGCCGAAGTCGCCGGGCAGCCCATCTCGGCAGCAGAACTGCGAGCCTTCGTCGAGAAGCTCCCGGATGGACTCAAGAGCACCTACGAAGGAGATGCGGCGCGGCAGCAGTACGTGCAATCCCTCGTTGACCGGCGTCTCATGCTGCTGGAGGCCCATGTGCTTGGCCTCGACACAACCCGGGCCGTGACCCGCGCCTTGAACAACGCCACGCGAGGCTACCTGGCGACACGCTACCAGCGCGAAGTCGTTGTGCGCGACGTGCAGATCGACAAGGCTGAGATCGAACGCCGCGTCGTCGAACGCGGCTACGATCGCGACCGCAAACTGCACGCCATTCTCGTGCACACTCGGGCTGAGATCGACGCCGTTGTCGCCGCACTGAAGGCGGGCGTCTCCTTTGCCGACGTGGCTCGTGAGTACTCCCTCGATGAACGCTCTGCCGTGCAGGGCGGCGAACTTGGTTTCGTCGACATCGAGGCTGCCGAAAGGCTGCACGTGCCCCGCCAGGTTTTCCGCGAGTTGCCTTCAGGTGAGACATCGGCGCCACTTGCTGCCGGTGCCAGTTGGCATGTCGTGCAGTTTGTTGAGGACCGCCCCGCCGCCATGAGCCGGGTGCGCAGCCAGCTGGAAGAAGATCTCTACGCCGAGGGCGTCGGTCAGGCGGAAGAAGAGAAGATGGAGTTGTTGCGGGCGAAATTCGACGTCGTTCTGCACGAACAGGGCCTGACGCAGATCGTCGACGCCTATCGCCTGCGCAACACGGCGGATCTCGAACTCAGCAACGATCTGCTGTTCTCCTTCGGCACCGAGCAGGTCACCGTCGGGGAGGCCCAACAGTCGATACGTCGCGGCGCGCCCACTGCAGCCCTGGCGGAGCGGGAGGGTGCCATTGCCGTATTGAACCAGCGTGTGCTGACACCCGGGTTGTACGCGTACGCAGCGCTGGATGAGGGCGTGGTGAACGAAGCCGAGTTGCAGCAGTACCGCCGGCAACTGGCCGAAGACATGCTGCTGGAAACCATCCGCCGTCAGGAGACGGAGAGCATTGACGTCTCCGACATCGAAATCCGACAGTTCTACGATGACTTTCCCGAACAATTCGTCCACGAGCGTTCGGTCTGGGCGGAGGAACTTCTGCTGGGAACCGAGGCGGAGGCCCACCAGATTCGCCGCCTGGTCGAGGAGGGTGCCGATCTGGCAGAATTCGTCGGGCAAAGCCTGCGAGCCGACGCCAAGAAACGCGGCGCGCGACATCACTACCACCCGCTGGAGGTCGCCCTGTACCCACGACTCGTTCCAGCCCTGCTTGCCGCCGAAAAGGGCGTGCTCATGGGGCCCCTCGAAGTGGATGGGGGCTGGTCGGTCTTCCGCGTCGCCCACGTGGACGAGGGTGGCATCGAGCCTTTTGATACAGTCCAGCGGCGGGCGCGGGCGCTGTTGTTGCGCCGCCGGCAGCAGAGCGCTTTCGGTGCTTTCCTGCAGCACCTGCGCGACACCCATGCTGCCGTCGTGACCATTCATGCCGAGCGCCTCCAGGAGGCGCTCCCCGTCGAAGTGCTGTAGCATCGTGCGTGTCTCGGTGCCGATGCTGCTGGCCTGCGTACTTGTCACCGCGGTGGGTTGTGAACAGCATCCTCAGGCCGAGAGCGACCTAGCCAGCGAACGTGGTGCCCAGTCGACACGGACCCAGGAGAATCATCGTCAGGGGGTGATCCTCAACAACCGCGGCGCCCTGTTTCTCAAACAGGGCAGCCCTCGACGTGCGTTGAACACACTGACCCAGGCGGTGGAACTGGCGCCGGACCTGCCCGACGCTCATTTCAACATCGGTCTGGTGCAGGCACGGCTGGGTCGCCATGACGAGGCGGTCGCCGCCTTTGCGCGCGCCGCAGAACTCGGCTTCGACCAGGTCGATCTTTACGTTGCCCAGGGGTTGTCTTTGCGGGCACAGAACCGCTATGCCCAGGCGGCGGCCGCCTTCGACCGAGCCCTGCAGACGGCGCCACTGCGAGCCGACCTGCACCTGCATCGCGGTGAGGTGCTGCGTGCCATGGGCAGCCTCGACTCGGCGCTGAGTTCCTTTGACACGGCAGTTCGCCTCGACGCCTCCCTCGGCGCGGCACACCGCTATCGAGGCGAGTTGCTCGCCGCCTCGGGAGACCAGCACGAGGCCGCTCTGGCCTATGAACGGGCGGTGCGTATCGATCCCGCAGATGGCACAGCCCTCGTGGGACAGGCGGAAGCACTGCGTCGGCTCGAGCGCTTTGATGCCGCCACCGCCGCCCTGCAGCAGGCACTGTCCCAATCGCCACGCAATTCCCGCGCCTACTATATCCTGGCAAGTGTCGCCGAAGCCGCCGGTGACGAGCACCTGGCGGCGTCCGCGCGGCAGAACTTCCAGCGCCTTACCGAGGCACGCCGGCACTTCGATCAGGGGCAGGTCTACGCTCGCCGGGGGCAGTTTGACGAGGCCGACGACGAACTGTCGCGGGCCATCGAGGTCGATCCCGGATTCACCGATGCCTGGCTGCGGCTGGGCGCCCTGCGGTTGGAGGATGATCACCCTCAGGCAGCTCTTGAGACACTGTTGCAGGTGGCCGCCCTCTGGCCGGAGTATCCCGAAGTCTACAATCTGACGGGCGAGGCCTGGCTGCAGCTTGGTGAGCACGACAAGGCCCTGGCTGCCTTTGCGGCGACACTGGCACAGGATCCATCCTCTGTTGCCGCCCACATCGGCAGTGGCCGGGCACATTTCGCCGAGGCCAGGTTCTCGGCGGCACAGAAGGAGTTTCGCCAGGCTCTCGATCTCGACCCTGACGCACGGGAAGGCTATTACTTCCTGGGTCTGGTGTATGCCCAACAGGGGCGCACCCGCGAGGCGGTCGCCAGTATCGAGCAGTGCCTGGCGGTGAACCCCGATCACGTCGAGGCGCACTATCACCTGGGACGAATCCTGGCCGACACGGGCGACCTGCCGGCTGCGCGGGAGCACCTGATCCGGGCGCTGGCGCTGAATCCGGATCACACCCGGGCCGCGCAACGTCTTGCCGCACTGGAGACCCCCTGATGAACGGCCGATGGGCCTTCGGGTGCCTCGTTTTAGGGTGCCTCGTTGCCGCGTCCATGGTTGGCTGCGGGGCGCAGGATGCCCCCCCACCGACGGCCACCCTCTCACGTCTGGAGGCGGCGCAACAGCTGATCCTCTCCGGTCAGTGGGAGGCAGCCACGGACAGCCTGCGGGCCGTGGGCCGCACGGGGCAGGCCCCGATCGAGGTGGGACTGTGTCTGGCGCAGGTGCAACTGGCCACCGGTCATGCGGCACCGGCGCGCCGGCATCTGGATGCCCTGCCGGCGGAGGCCCATGATCTCCCGCAGTACAGGGTCCTGCGCGCCTGGCTGCTGGCGGCATCTGGCCAGTCTCTGCGATCCCAGGCCGCCGCCCGTCAGATTCTGACCGAATACCCCGCTTCGATCGAGGCCCGCGTGCTGCTGGCCCGACTGGCGCTGCAGGCGGCTGCCACCATGGACCTGGGCGCCGCCCGCGCGCTTTGTCTCGAGGTCCTTGATCGGGTTCCACAGCATCGGGTCGCTGGCAGGATGCTGGTGGAAGCCACGTTGCGCAGCGGCGACTACGTGGAGGCTGTCTCTCTGGGCCAGCAGCAGTCTGCCCTCTACCCCGAGGATGGCCACTTACAGCTTCTCGTCGGCACGGCAGCCTTCTGGAACAAGGACCACGAGACCGCCAGCAGGGCTCTGCGCCTCGCCAGTGACCGCTTCACCCACTCCTACACCGATCGTCTCAAGGCCCTGTGGCTCTTGCGGCTGGTCCATGAGGGTCAGGGGGGCGATGCGACCGACCTGCCGCCGGAGTACCAGTTCTACTACCACGTCGATGCGGCGACGGTGCCGGCGATCCCCCACTTCGTCGATGTCGCCGACTCTGTCGGTGTAGCCAAACTCGACCGCGGGCGTGGCAGCAGTTGGCTGGACTACGACGGCGATGGCGACTGGGATCTCTTCAGTGTGGGCATCCATGTCGAACACGGGCTCTACCGCAACGACGGGGGGTTGTTCGTCGATCAGACCCGGGCCCTGAATCTGGCCGACCAGCGAGGCGGATGGGGCGCATCCGCAGCCGATGTCGACGACGATGGCGACCCGGATCTGTTCGTCACGCGGGATGCCTGGGAGGGAGTGGCGCCGAACTCGCTCTATCGAAATGATGGGGAAGCAGGCTTCACCGATATCGCCCCGGCAGCCGGAGTCGCCGGTAACGAGGCCAGCTTCACGGCGACGTGGGCTGATTTTGATGTTGATGGGCGTCTCGACATCTACGTGACCAACGGTGTGATCGCCGACGGCGGCGCCAACAACCTGTACCATAATGACAGTGTCAACGGCGCCGTTTCGTTCAGCGACATGGCCTCGACGGCGGGCGTCGCCGATACCCTGAAGGGCCTGGGCTGCGCCGCCGGTGACTACGACGCGGACGGCTGGCCGGACATCTACAGCGTCAACATTGGCGGCCCCAACCGACTGTACCGGAACCGGATGGGTGTTTCAGGCGAGTTTGGATTCGTGGATATGGCACCTGCGTCGGGCGTCGTGTTCCCCGTGGAGGGTGGCTACGTGACCTTCTTCCTGGATTTCGACAACGACGGCTCCCT
>JAQCJA010000131.1 GCA_027593305.1 bacterium | reverse complement strand
GCCGGGCCATTGCAACCAGCAGAACGGCAACCTGAAAACATAGCTTTCACGGGTGACAACACAGTAAGCTTTCAGCAGGGAAAACTGCAGGTTGAGTTGCGGCCCCTGACCGACGCGGAATTGAACAGGCAGTTCGCGGCGCACTCGACCGATGGTCCGGCGTCGATGAACCCCTACACGTTCGGAGACACGAGATTCTGGGAGGGCGAGAAGGCGCGGCAGCGTTTTACAACCTTCCGCCTTCGGGTGACCAACGATGGCTACCCGAAAGTCAAGATCGACCCATCCCGGATCGTTTTGAAGGCCAGGGGCGCGGAGTTTTGGAGCCTCAATCTCCAGCAGTTGGATACGTACTACCGAGCATATGCCATTGGTTTCCGTGGGAACGAGTATTCCCGCTATCAGGAACGTCTCGATATCCTGTGGCGGACGTTGTTCAAGAACGAAGAGATTTTTATCGACCAGCAAGTCGAAGGCTACGTCGTGTTCCCAATGCTGCATCACTCCGTTGGTGATGTCGAGCTCGTGATCCACGACGCAGTATTACGGTTCGATCATCGAAATGAACCAGTAGAGACTGTGCAGATTCAGTGCCACTTTGAACGCGATGTGGGCAAGATCTATCGAGATGGCAGGCTTGACATCAAAGCCGGCTGATTCGAATACTGGACACGAAACGATTTAGGGCCTGACACGATTTAGCGCCTGACACGATTAGGGCACGACACGATGAATAGGAGAAGTCACACAATGGGCAAGCGCTCTTCGCTAACCCTCGCCGTGATTGCAGCTGTCGGAATCACAACAGCAGCCGATGCAGTGGTTAACATTCAGAGTCTGGGCGCCAGCGCGCGTTCGGCGGCTCTGGGCAATGCTTTCGTGGCGGTCGCCGACAATGGTGACGCCATCTTCGCCAATCCGGCGGGTCTGGCATCGGTGGATGGGCGGACGCTGGGCTACACGAATGTGTCTTTGCTGTTTTCCGGGATTGACGGCGACAATCTGGGCCAGCATGTGGCCTCATTCACGCAGTCCGTGGGTGGCAAGATGGTGCTGGGTCTTGGCTATGAGCGCATCGGTTCGGATCTGATGTCGGAGAACGGCGCCTTCCTGTCGCTGGGTTATCAGGTCAGCCGGACGCTGCAGTTGGGTCTGACGAGCAAGTATCTGTTCTGGAGCGTGGATGATTTCGACGCCGCCGATCCCCTGTCGGGCGAAAGCGCCGGGGCCATTGGGGTTGATCTCGGTGTGCTCTGGACGACACCGGTGCAGGGCGCGCGCCTGGGTGTGATGCTGAAGAACGTGAACAAGCCGAATGTGGCCGCCGACAAGTCGGGCAGCATTCCATCCGACGCCGGGGCGCTGCCCATGGACCTGGCCGTTGGCGTGAGTTACAAGCTTTCCAATTCGCTGGTGTCGGCGCAGTGGGCGACGCGTGATCTGGGCGGAGATTCGTCCGAGAACCGGCTGATCGTGGGTGGTGAGACCAAGCTGGTGCAGGGCCTGCAACTGCGCGCCGGCGGCAGTCGAATTTTCGAAACTGACGCGTCCGGCGATCTGAATGCCGGACTGGGGTATGAATGGAATCAGCTGATGTTCGACTACGGGTATCACATTCCGCTGGATCTCACCGAGACCAACGGCTCCCATCGCTTTTCGCTGGCCTGGAAACTGTAAGGACGCTACGGAGCCCATGCTGCAACACAATTTGAGGAGGTCGAGTCAGCCATGACCATCTGGGTCGGACTCATCGCACTTGGTCTGGGACTGAGCACGAGCTTGTTCCTGCCAGTGCCTCAGACTCTGAAGACAAACTTCGATGCCGGACAGTCACTTTATGCTCTCGGTGAATACGAGGGTGCGATCATCGAGTATTCGAAGATCGTCAAGTTTGACAGCCCGGCGGTTCGCACTGACAGCGTCCGTGTGGCATTTGGCAATGATCTGGAACTGCCCGTGGTCGCTGCAGCGTGGTACCAACTCGGTAACGCCTACAAGCGCAGCGGCCAGCACGATCAGGCTGTCGAGGCATTCCACCATGTGATTGAAATGGGCAGCGTCGCGGAGAACTTCCGCTCTCTGGTTCAGTTTCAAGTGGCGGAGACGCGTTTTCTGCAGAAGGAATACAACAAGGCGGCTACTGAATACAAGCGTTTCGTCGAACTCTTTCCCAAGTCCGAGTTGGCGGGCCAGGCCTATTTCTATGCTGGCTGGAGCGAGTTCAATGCGAAGGCCTTCGACGCGGCAATCATCACCCTGCGTGGCATGCTCGAGGCTTATCCAGAAGACCGGTATGCGTCAGACTCCCAGTTCCGCATCGCCAGTTCCTACTACGAAAAGGAAGATTACGAGCGCGCCGTTCAGGAAGCGGAGCTCGTCTTCGAACGCTATCCGAACAGCCCCGTCATCGCCCAGGCGACCTATCTCAAGGCTCAGTCCTTTGACCAGATGGGTCAGGACGATGAAGCCATCGCCGGCTACCGCGAGGTTCGCGATCTGTATGACCGCATGTATGAGTTGCTGCGCGCTTCCTTCCGTGAACGCAAGAATGTTGACTTCGACAACTACCGACAGCTCTTCGAGACCTCATCTCTGCGCGTAGCCGAGATCTATCGCCGTGAAGGCAAGTTCGAAGAGGCGTATGAGGAGTTGATTGCGGCTCAGGAAACGGCAGAAGAGCGCTTCTACAAAGCGAAGGTGCAGATGCGCCTTGGCGACAACTACATGGAATGGAAGCGTTTCGACGACGCCTATGTCGCCTACAATCAGGTCATCGAGCTGTATTCTGATACTCCGTATCCAGCCATCGCCCAGTATAACAAAGGCGAAGCACGGTATTTTGCCGGAGACTACGCTCGGGCCAGGACCGAATATGCGTCCGTCGACTCGTTGTACCCGGACAGTGAAACGAGTCTGCGCGCCAACTCGCTCTATAGCGCCGCCTGGTCATCTGAGAAACTCGGCGAGCCAGAAATGGCGATCCAGATCTACAGCCGAGTCGTCGACAACTTTCCCCGCTCCGAGCAGGCCCCGCTCTGCCTGCTTCGAGTCGGGCGTGTCAATACGGAGCAGCAGAGGTTCGATGAGGCCGTGGAGGCCTATCGGGCGATCTCCGAGAACTATGGCGACACGAAACACGCCTCCGACGCCAATTACGGCATGGGACTGCTGTTCAAACAGCAGGGCCGTGGCGCGGAGGCCATTGCCGCCTTTGCCAAGGTGGGTCGTGATGCCCGCGAGGTCTATGTAGCGTCGCTGATTGAAGCGGCTAACATTCACATCGCCGCTGGCCGCGCCGCAGAGGGCCGCCTGCTTCTCGATGACTTGCTCGCGGGAGTTACGGGAGATCGAGTCCTCGAGGCAACGGCACACTATCAGATCGCTCAACTTAATTTGAACAATGACAATTACGTGGATGCCATCAATCGCTATACGATGGTAATTGACAAGTATGGTGAGACCGCTGTCGTACGCGACGCGCACTACGGTCGAGCCCTGGCCTTTCACAAGTCCAATCGATTCAAACGGGCACTTGCCGACTACGAATGGCTCCTGCAGCAAACGCTGCCTGAGAGCATGAAGCTGAAGATCGAGTTCGCCAAGGCCCTGTCGCATGCCGCCGAGGGACAGGATGCTCAGGCCCGCGTCCTGCTGACCAAGGTTATCGAGTCGGGGGATGAGACTCTGGCGCGAAATGCTCAATTGCAGATGATCTCGATGGCCGAGAAGCAGGATCCGGAAGAGGCGGTGCGGACCTACGAGGAGATGCTCTCGAGGTTGCGTACACAGGAGGATCGAGTGCGGGTGCTCATCCGCCTGGCCAGCGCCTACTTCCGTCTCGGCCAGTATGACCGAAGCGTAGAGGCCTCGCAGCAGTTGCTGGATGTCGCCGTCGACGCCGATGATATTGCCAACGCCCTGTTCGTCCAGGGCAACTCGCAGTTCCGCGCCGGCGAACTGGCCAAGGCTGTGCAAACGTACCAGACCATCGTCGACAACTACCCGCAGATCGGCTGGGCACGGAACGCTCAGTTCCAGATTGGTGCCACCTACAACAAGCTCTCCGGTGGTGGCAACGTACAGTATCTGCCACCGATGGCGGCAGCATTTACGAAGTACTATACGGACTACCCGGAGGACGAAAAGGCTGTCTACGCCTATTACTACGGCGCCTTCGCCCTCTACCGTATGGGCAAATGGCGTGATGCGAGTGACGTCTTCAAGGCCTTACAGAGCAAATATCCGGACTCTGATTTCGCAGCTCAGTCCTTGTTCCGTGCCGGCGAAGCTGTCTTCAATCTTGCGCAGGGCGTGTCGTCAGGGGACAAGGCCAAGATCTTCAACGAGGCCCTGTCTACATACGACGCCGTACTCGGCAAGTATCCGTCCTCCGAATGGGCCGACGATGCTCTCTACAACAAGGCCTGGTCGATCATTCAGCTTTCGGAAGTGGGTGACGAATACACACGTGCGGATGCCTTGCCGTTCTTTGAACGTATTGTCACCGATCACGCAGATGGTGATTTTGGTGCTGCCAGCCAGTTTACCATAGGCGACTACTACTACGGTGAGAAGCAGTATGACCTTGCCGCCGCGAGTTACCAGAAGTTCCTCGCGACCTTCACGGAAGATCGCCTGAAGCCAAAGGATCGCGCTTTGCGCCGCAAGGCTACCGTCTTGCTTGGCCATCTTTCAGAGATCGAGGCCTACGAGGTCTACTCTCAGGGCGAGGGCCTGTTTGATTCTGAGAAGTATGACGAAGCGATCGAGATCTTCCGGGATGTCATAGAGCGCTTCCCACAGAGTGACCAGGCGGTGAATGCAGCCGTGAACATCGCCTCTGCTTATGTGGCTCAAGAGGAATACCGCAAAGCGGCGGAAGAGTTCCAGAGAGTAGTGGAGACATATGGCGAGGAGTCCAGGTTCTCGCCACAGGTTGATTTCTCCAGACAGCAGTTGCAGGCATTGGAAGAGGCCCGCGTCCTGTAGCGCAAATGCGCCGGACGATTGTTATACACACGACTGTATCAGACAGCAGAAAACCGTTCTTTAGGGAGGGATACCGATGCTCGAATTTTTCAGTGATGGCGGACCATTCATGTGGCCTCTCGGCCTGTGGTCGATCATGGCCCTGGCCTTCTTCATTGAGCGTGTGTATACATACGCCCGCATGCGAACCGAGGTCGAATTGTCCGAGGTGACAAACGACCTGACCAGCCGGATCGACTCCGGTGCCTCCTTCGACCAGTTGCGGGAGTACTGCGCCGAAGTTGGCAAGCTGGAGGGCGAGGTTTTCAAGGATGGAATCGAGCGGTTTGAGCACCTTTCCCGTGAGCAGCGCAGTATCGAGGAGATGCGTGTCGAGATGAACGGCACTGTCGAACGAGCTGCCAACGGCTATCTGGAGCGCTATCTGTCGGTTATTCAGTTTGTCGCAAACTCGGTGGTCCTTCTGGGACTTCTCGGGACTGTGAACGGTATGATCGGCGCATTTGAAGGCATCGCCGAAAAGGGCCTGGGTGAACCGACGATCGTTGCTGCCGGTATCTCGGAAGCACTGATTACGACGGTGACGGGTCTGGTGATCGCCGTTCCTTCCCTCGCTGTCTTCACGTACTTCAATGGACGTGCCGAAGCGCGGAGCACGCAGTTCGAGCCCTATGGCCACGGTTTCGTTGACGCGCTCCTGCGTCGCTGGTCGAGCACCAAGGCCGCCTGATCGGATTCCCTTCCCATCAGCCCAAGGAGATTCTGACAGATGGCACTTAAGCGGGAAAAGAAAATTGACGACCGGCCGGACCTGACGCCGATGATCGACGTCGTGTTCCAGTTGCTCATCTTCTTCATGGTGACAGCTGTGTTCGCGGTTACGCCGGGACTCGATATCAAGTTGCCGGAGGCCGAAGAGGCGCAGGCCCCAGAGAAAGAGAACCTGTTCATCGTGGTGGATCAGGACGGCAACATGAAGTTGAACCATCAGTCCGTCACCTTCGCAAACCTGAAGGACAAGCTGCAGGAAAAGCGGACACTGCTGGACAACACGACGATGATCATCATCCAGGGCGACGAACGAGCCACACATGGCCAGATCGTGCAGATCATGGACATCGCCCGGCAGGTCGGAGTAGTCGATCAGATCATCGCCACCGAGCCGAACCGCGGTAAGTAGTTCCACCGCATTCCGACTCACCGGGACAGGGTAACAGACCGTGGAAGAACGAAAAAAAGTACTCTACGGCTCCATAGGAGCCGCGGCCTTCGCCCATATCGTCATTGTCGGGTTCTTCTCGATGAAGGCGGCACTGCTACTCAATGGTGTCTTCGCGGTGGCGTTGCTCGTCGTGCTGTGGAAGGCCACAACAGGTCGCCGTCTGCAGTTGTTCGTGGCGCTGGGTCTGGCAGTCATACTCGAGGCTGTCGCCTGGGGCGTGGTTTACTACCAGCAACTTGGAGCCACTCAAGAGGAGCAGAAGCTGGTGCGTTTCCAGGCACCGCCGCCGATTCTCGAGAAGAACTTCGATCTCGCGAAGAAGCCGGAGATTTCCGAGGTGCAGATGGAGATGCTCGCCTCCCTGGCGCCGCCAGACCTGCCATCGGACATCAACGCCATCGTCGATGTCAGCGCCATCGGTTCCGATCTGCTCGGAGCGGTGCTTCCGGGCAGCCAGGCACTCGGTACTTTCTCAGGCGCCAAGGCAGAGGAACTGGATTTCGACGAAGTCGAAATGATCGAGTTGACCGAAACGGGGGCCCCCGTGCAGGAGGCTCTGAGCCTCAAGCAAGAGTTGCTCAACGTGCAGGATCTCGATTTCGGGCGCTATCAGGCGATCCTGATCCAGGATCCGGATAACAAGCGCGCGATCCGTGGGTTCTTCAACATGAGCGTTATTGACTACGACCTGGCCGACAAGAATGTCGACCGTTTCCCGACGGCCGTGGAAGAGTTGATGCGCTACATGCGGGATCATACGCAGATCAATGCCCGCATCGAGGGCACGACGTTACGACTCAGCGACGCGAGTATCTTCAAGCAGCCCTTCCTGTACATGACAGGCAACTCGGCGATTTTCCAGTTCTCCGATACGGAGAAGGAGAACCTCGGTGAGTACCTGAAAGAGGGTGGTTTTCTCTACGCTGAGGAGATCCGGAAGGCTGACTCTGAGGGGAGCCTTGACGGAACGAATGCCGGCGTCGAGGGCACGATTTTCGACCGCCAGTTCAAGGATCTCATGAGAGATCAGAAGGTCCTGGGAACTGATGGCTCCCGCTGGCAACGAGTGAATAAGGAACACCCGCTGTACTACAGCTTCTATGATTTCGCAGATGGGCCGCCAAAGGGTGGAGCACCAGGTGGCAACGTCTTCGATCTCGAGATGCTGGAAATACGTGGTCGAGTTGCCGTGGTGTTCTCCGATCTCAACATCAGCTGGTATTGGGGAGATCCGCAAGCCGATGCTCGTGAGCGCGGCCTGCAATTCGGCGTGAACCTTGTCGTGTTTGCTCTGACCCAACCTGGCGGCATCGCGAACGTGGGACAGTACAGCCAGTAGCTTGAGCATTCGTTGAGCTTGAAACAAGCCTGTTCCCGACCCAGGGGAACAGGCTTGTTCGTGTTTTGTGCAGATCCGCCGACGCACGACGTCACGGTTCTGTGGATCCCTGGACAAGGGTGTGGTCTCCGGAAGAGAGCGTCCACGTATCGAAGCCCCCCCCTGGCCACGCCACGGTTACCTCGGCGGCGGAGTACGTGCCCAGACCAACATGCACTCGTGGTGGCCGACCCGCCAGATAACTGCCCCCCCCCTGTAACTGTCGATAGAGGGTCACATCCGGGCGTCTGATGGTGAGTTGCGCTCCAAGTCCGTAACGGTTCCCTGAGGCAACAGCACGCAGTCTCAGGCTCAGCCAGTTGTTGCCGCGAGAATCGTTGCGCAGCAGTCGTGGCGATGCTCCGGAGGAAGTGATCAGCAGGTCCTCGTCACCGTCGTTGTCGTAGTCGCCCGGCACGAGGGCTCGAGACACCAGCGGCTCGGACCAGGCTTCACCGAGTGAGCTCGATGCATCCTGAAAGACGCCCCCGTCATTGAGAAACAGTTGGTCGGGTTGCTCGTACGATGCTGCTGCGTCCACGATGCTGGCATGGTCAAGAACATGCCCGTTGACTACTGCCAGGTCGAGATCGCCATCACCATCGGCATCGACGAAGGCGGCGCCAAACCCCAGAGGCTGGAAACTGGCCTGGGCCAGGTGCACGGGGATCGTTTCATCTGTGTAGGTGAGGCCAATGCCGCTGTGTCGATACAGCGTGTTGGTTTCCCGGGAGAAATTGGCCACCACCAGATCCGGCCAACCGTCACCATCAACATCACCAAAATCGGCTCCCATTCCTGCTTCGGCGCGTCCATATCGGTTGAAGTGGACACCCGCCTGCAGGCCAACTTCCTCAAGATGGATCTTTCCTCCCTGAGGCGTGTCATTGCGATACAGTAGATTGGCCGTTCCGTCGTTGGCAACATAGAGGTCGGTATCGCCGTCTCGATCGACGTCCTGCAGCGCCAGACCCAACCCACGACCATGCCCCGTAAATCCCGCCGCAGATGTGATGTCCACCAGCAGGGGACGCTCGATCGTGCTGTCATTGCGGTACAGTATGTCTGCCGTGAGCTCATACCGAGCCGGGTCACAGTACGTCCGGATCGCACCATGGCGGCAGTCGGCGTTCTCGTCGATGTCGAACGGTACATAGTTGATCACGGCCAGATCCAGGTCACCATCCAGGTCAGCATCAAAGAAAGCAGTTGCTGTACTCCAACGTCGATCCGCAACGCCGGCACTGGCGGCCCTGTCGACGAAACGACCGTCCGCCTGCAGGAGAAGGGCGTTGGCGCCAACATTGGTTATGAAAATGTCGAGGTCACCGTCCGCGTCGACATCAGCACCAGTGGCAGCCATGCCGTAACCCGGTTCACCTGAATCGGTGGCGACTGTCACATCTTCAAAACGGACGGCATCCGCGGGCCCGCCGGTGTTGTGCCACAGTTCGTTGCGGCCTGCTGGCGATGGCGCTGTCGCAAGACTGCCACCGTTGACGAGATACAGATCCAGCCAGCCATCGGCATCGTAGTCGAGCCAGCAGGCGCCTGCGCCGAAAGTCTCAGGGTAGTGATAGTCACCCCTGGCACCGTGGGCGTGAACGAATCTCAGGCCCGCCTCCTGCGCAACATCGTGGAAGACGGGAAAGGAGGCCGATCCTGTGCGGGCTGGTTCTACGCAGCCCCCGAGGAAAAACAGGAGGGCGAGAAGGGGTGCGAACAGGTCCGGGTCCCCTGCGAGCTGCCCGCCCCCCGCAGAAACAGGGGGCGGGCAGCAGTTGGGTGCGTGATCGACGTATGGCGTGCGACAAAGATACGAAACCGGCCCTACGAGTCACCTGAGGTTTGATTACCGCGTGCGTTTCAGGTCGGCCCACGAAGAGGCAGCGATCTGCGTTGCACTCTCTTCATTGGCGTGCAGCGTCCCAGGAACTGTGCCCGGTGTGCCCAGCTCTTCGGCACCGGCATCCCAACAGACTCGAGGGCGGATGACCAGGCGTCCGGCGAACCGCCGGCCATGTCAGGAGACACGCGGACCATGGCAGACTTGGTGTCGCCCCCCGAACCTGCCAATGGGGCACCAATCCCATCGTCGGCTTCATCAATCAATCTGCCAGAAGATGGATCGGCGTCATAGAGCCGCAACCGGAGGCGCGAATTCGGCAACGATACGGCGGCATCGACCAGGTCCGGCGTCGACGAGAGGTTCGAACGGGCATCGTCGGCGTCGTAGTTGGCAATCAGGAAAACACCACCGGGCTGAAGGACCGCACTCGTAAAGCCGTAGAGCTCCTGCGGGATGGTCCGGAATACTACACTGTCAATGCTTGGGCGTTGCTCATAGAGAGCGCAATGGACCTCATGCCATTGGAGGAATCGCGGCGTGCCGCAAGCGAGGGAGAGGAGAAGTATTTCCAAGCCATCGAACGTCGCAAGACAGTGCGGAATAAGCTGAAAAAAAAAGCCCCCCTTGGCATCATGACGGTCTCCGTGGCTCTTGGTTGGCTGCTGTCTCACTGGGGTGCCCCAAGCAATCTGGCGATGGGCATCCTTTTCGGGGGCATCTTGGGTGGAGTCCTCCTAAT
>JAQCJA010000130.1 GCA_027593305.1 bacterium | reverse complement strand
GCCCCCCTGGCTGGCCCTGCCACGCCAGGGGCCCAACAGCAGGCCCGAAAGACAGACGAAGGCCGCCTGCAGCGTTACCGGCACGTATGGGAAGGGGATGCGCAGATGTGCGCCGACAGCAGTGAGAGCCGCCAGCAGCGCCACCGGTAACAACGCGCGCGGTGTCACACGCCGGCTAGCCGGCGCGGCGGGCGCTGGCGCGATCCGTCACGCCGAGCATCGACATCAGTCGTGCCAGCGTAGCCGGCAATTCGGGGCGCGGGACAACGAGGTCGACGAAACCATGTTCGAGGACCGTCTCGGCGATCTGGAAGCCCGGGGGCAACTCGTCGATTCCCATGAACTGCTTGATTACGGCCTGTCCGGCAAAGCCGATGCGAGCTCCGGGTTCGGCGATGGTGATGTCGCCGAGCATGGCGAAACTCGCCGTGACGCCGCCATAGGTCGGGTCGGTAAGGATCGCGATGTAGAGGCCGCCGGCGTTGGCGAAACGCTTGAGGCGCGCGCTGATCTTGGCCATCTGCATCAGCGAGAAGGTGCTCTCCTGCATGCGGGCGCCCCCGGACTGGCAGACCAGGATGAGGGTGCGCCGATCGGCCAGGGCGCGGTCAATCAACCGCGCGATTTTCTCCCCGGTGGCGCCACCCATACTGCCGAGGATGAAGGATGTGTCCATAACGGCGAGGGCTGCCGGGTTGCCACCGACCGTGCAGACACCGGTGTGCACCGCCTCCTTCATCCCACTGCTCTTGCGGGCCTCGCGGATGCGCTCGCTGTAGCGACGATGATCGCGGAATTTCAGCGGATCGGCGGTGGCAACATTGGCGTTCAGTTCTTTGAAGCTGCCCGCATCGGCGAGCAATTCCACATAGCGCTGATGGCCGATGGCGAAGTGATCGCCACAGTGAGGGCAGACAAAGGCGTTGCGCTCCAGCGCATGCTGATAGGTCGTGTCACCGCACTTCTTGCACTTGCTCCAGATACCCTCGGGGATCTCGCGCTTGATCCGCGTGAGGATCCCGGACTTCATTCTGTCGATCCAGTTCACGGCAAATCACTTTCTTTGCGGGGGCGAAACATCATACCCATCCACGTCGCTTGAGACCGGCGAAAGCAACACCCGCCGTCACCAGCAGACCAACGGAAGCGACCACTGTGGGAGTCCAGTTGCGTGGTCCCGGCGTCGTCTGCACTGGCGCCGGCAATCGTGCGCAGATGATATCAATCACGGCATCTGCGGCGGCGCCTGCACGCACTTTGGCATCCGCTGGGAGAGGCGGCGTCAGGGCGGCGGCCACCAGAGCGTCCATGCGCCGTACGCTCGTCAACTCCCGGCGGACACGCTCATCGAAAACAACACGCTCGGCGACACGATCCGTCGTTGCATCTGACAGCTCGCCATCGGCGAAGGCGGACAACTCCCGTTGCTGTCGACGCCGGCGGGGCGACCACATGTCAAACATTCTCAGATCTCCAGATTCGTTCGTTTGGGCCCGATTTTTGCAGCCGCCTGGCCAGTTTGCGTCGCGCTGCATGGATGCGCGAGCTCACCGTGCCCACCGGAATGCCGAGGATCCGGGCGATCTCTTCGTAGCCGAGTTCCTCAAAACTGTTCAATATCAGAACCTCGCGCAGTGTCGGCGGCAACCCATCAACCAGCTCACGAATCAGCTGCTTCGCCTCGCGCGACAGCAGTCTGGCTTCAGGGGATTCGGCAACAGGTCCGGCAACGCGCACATCCGCATCCTCCGCCGACTGGTGCAGACCCAGGCGACGCCAGGAACTGCGGGCCCGATCCCGTCGCCGGTTCAGGCTCAGACGCCAGACGATACGCAGGATCCATGTCTTGAGGGAGGCGTCGCCGCGGAAGCCATCGAGGGCCCCGTGAATCTTGACGAAGGCGTCCTGAACCACCTCTTCAGCATCCTGCGGGTCACCGAGTGACCGATACGCCAGGGAAAACGCCAGAGGATGGTATTCCACGACCAGGTCACGGAATGTCTCATGCCCCCCGGACACGATGCCATCGACGCGCGCGCTGTCAGCGCGATGGATCTCAAGTTGTGAACTGGAAATGGCCATGCTCAGAGCAGACACCATCCGCCGTTGGCTTCTTCACGAAAAAAACTGGACGGAGGCGGACCTCGATAGGCCCATCCGCCGGGCAGACGCAAGAATGCGAGTCACCGCCTCGACCTGTCAAATGATTGTCGCCCTGTGTCTTGTTGCCGTTGTCTCCGCGGCGACGGCGGAATCTGCCAGATCGACAGCCAGTATAGATGACAGTCTGGCAGACAGTCTGGAACAGACGTTGGCAACCCATCTTCGCCAGTTGTCCATCGTCGACAGCCGCGTGACCGGATATCCCGGAACGCAGGCGGCAGCCGAGCTTATCGAACTGCGGCTGCGACAGGCCGGCATTGACACCGTCTATCACCGCCCCTTCCACGTACCGATCCCGCTGGATTGTGGGGCAGAGATCAGCATCGCCGAAGACAGGTATGAACTGTACAGTCTGTGGCCCAATCTGGCTCGGACATCGACGATGGCCGGGGCTACAGCCCCTCTCGTCTACGCTGGTCGCGCCCGACCGGCAGAGCTCGATGTCGCTGCCGTCCACGGGGCCATCGCCCTGCTCGAGTATGACAGGTCCGATGATTGGGTACGGGTCTTTGATGCCGGTGCCATCGCCGTCATCTTGCTTGCATCTGATGAACTCGATCCTGCAGAGGGTGCGCACCGAAGCGAGAGTGCCACCCATTTCCTGTCGACCAGTGCCGATCTGCCCAGGTTCTACGCCGAAGCACCTGTCGCCCGCAAACTGCGTCAGGCCGCCCCCGCGGCAACGGCCCGACTCGTGGCCCGGATGGATTGGCGTAATACGGAGGCCGTGACACTGGTTGCCGTGATTCCGGGCCGCGATGCCGGACGCCGGCATGAGGCCATGGTTCTTGCCAGTTACTACGACGCGGTTTCGCCGGTGCCGGCACGGGCGCCCGGCGCCGATCAGGCATCCGGAGTTGCCGTCTGGCTTGAACTGGCCCGGCGCCTGCAACGGGAGCCCCCGGCACGCACCGTAGTTCTGGTCACTGCGCCGGGGCACTTCCAGGCCCTGGCCGGTATGCGCGACTTTGTTGATCTGCTGCGCCAACGGCTCGCTGCCGGCTATGAGCCATCGACACCACTGCAAGAGCGCCTGTCCGCGCTGCGCATCGGTTCGGTCCTGTGTCTGGACCTGAGTTCCCATGGCACGACTGTGGCGCTGCAACAGGCCGGCGCTCCCTATCGGGTGCGCACGGTCCGGCCCGCACTGTTCGATCGCGTCGAGGTCCTTGCCGAAGCCTACGAGTCGGATCGACTCGGCGGTTCGGGTATTCTCGGCGGCAGTCTCAGGCCGCTGGCCATGCGTCGTGAACTGGGACAGATGCCCGAACCCATCCCGGTGGATGGTGCGGTGGCAAGTCTCGCCGGGTTTCTCGGACTGACGCTGGTGACGGCAGGCGACAGCCGGCCGCTGTTCGACTCTCCTGCGGACCGGATCGCCAGCGTCGATCTGCAGGGCCTGACCCGTCAGGCGCGGTTCCTGCTGGAATTCATTCCATCGCTGATCTGTGACGCCGATGCCGAATGGCAGCCGGCGCGGGCGAAGGATTCGTACGGGTTGCTGAAGGGGCGCTTTGTCACCTGGGGTGTCGGCGCTTTCGAACCCGATGCCGCAGTGCCCGGGGCGCTGGTGCGCGTGCGCTCCCTGCAGCATGTGCTGGCAGGTGTGCGCGTCGACCCGCTGACGTTGACGGCGGCCGACGGCAGCTTCGAGGTGCGTGGCGTGGAAGCCAGGACCCTGTACCTGAAGCCGGTGGATCTGGAGGCATATGGCACGGACCTGGCGACGGGTCGCATTCACACCGTCGTCGACCGTGGCCTCTCCGGCGCGCAGAATTATCCGGCGCGTGTGCGCATGGATCACAACGAAGAGGAGCGTAGGCTCGTCGGGTTTGCGGCGCAGTCGCTCATCCTGCCGGATCTGTTCGATCCGCGCAGCCTGCTGACACTGGACCATGTCCGCCTGCTGGATGGGGCGGGCGACGCGGATCTGGAACGTTACGGTTTCGGTTTGCCGGCGACGGCAGCCATGATCGCGCAGGATGGCTATTACGATGGGTCCGGTCCGCACAAGGATCGTGTCGGCGTCCTGTTTGTGCCGCCGGGCCGCAGTGTCAAGGTGGTGATGACAAGCGGCCAGCTCGGTATGGGCCAGCGTCTGCTGTTGCTCGGCGGGGATGACGACAACCCCTTCGGGGACGGAATCTCGCCGAATCCCGAGTCGAACATCGCTGGCGGATTGTCGGCGCAGGTGGCTGCAGATCTGACCCGGCTGAATGCACATCGACTCGCAGATCTCGAAAGCCACGGCATTACCAGTCGCTCCCTGCGCCAGTTGCACGAAACCAGCAGCGCACTGGCCCTCGAGCGGGACGAGACTTCGCAACGACATGCGTGGAGTCTGGCGGCGCGGGCTCACACTGCCATTGCCAGCCTCGGCGCCGATGCGGTCACGGGCGTCCTCTTCGTGTTGCTGGCACTGCTGCCGTTTTCTGTGTTCGTTGAGCGACTCGTGTTTGAGGCGCGTACGATTCACCGTCAGGTGGGATGGACGGTCTTCGTCTTTCTCGTGGCTTTCGTTGTCCTCCGCTTCTCCCATCCGGCCTTCGACCTGACACTGTATCCGCTGGTGGTGCTCATTGGTTTCCTGATCCTGGCCCTCAGTGTCACCGTTGCTGCCATCGGCCTCGGGCGACTGAACACGCAGTTGCGCCAGAGTGTCTCTCCTGTTGTCGCGCGACACCGCATCGAGTCCCGGCGTTCGGCCATGGCGGGTCGGGCCTTCCTTCTTGGTGTGGCGCACATGCGGCGTCGTCCCCTGCGCACGGCACTGACCTGCACGACCCTGGTGCTGTTGAGCTTCTCCCTCGTGTCATTTACGGCGATCCGGACGACGGCACGGCTGCAGGTGACCGACCTGGCCCGGACGAGTGTCGGCGGTGTCGATGCAGTTCTGCTGCGCAACCCGGGATGGACCGGACTTGTGGGCGCGGTGACAGACCATCTCGGGATCAGCCTTGGCGGTGTGGACGCCGCGCCGCGCCTGTGGTACGAGCGGCCGGGTCAGGTGCGTTACGCCGGTGTTGCCACGCGTGTTGCCGCCGCCCTGGGCCTGACCCCGCAGGAAGCCTCGGTGACGGATGTTCAGGCGCTGCTGATTGCCGGGCGTTGGCTCAGCGGGGCTCGCCATGAATGCCTGTTGCCCATGGAGAGAGCCGCCGAGATCGGCCTGTCTGCAGCCGACGTCGGCGTCGCATCGGTAGAGTACTTCGGTGAGAAGTACCTCGTTGTGGGACTGTTCGATGCGGCGGCACTCGATGGACACGTCGATGTCGGTGGGACACCGCTGACCCCTCTCGATGTTGATGCCTACCAACCGGAGGAACGACGCGCTGGCGCCGATCGGCGTGGCGAGGCCCCCGCCTTTGCGCATCTGCCGGCGCGTCAGATTCTGCTGTTGCCTGCACATGTCGTGGCCGGTATGGGGCGCTACACGCGACTGGCATCGGTTGCCGCGCCGCTCGCCGGCGGCGGCGCACAACTGGAACGGTTCGCCCACACCGTTGATGACAATCTCTTTGCCCGCCTGGATGGCCGGCTGCTGGTGGTGGATACAGCGAACAACTTCTCCATGCACGGTGAACGCGGGGTCTGGGTGCCGCTGGCCATCGCCGTGTTGATCGTGTTCAACACAATGCTCGGTTCGGTCTATGAACGGGTGCCGGAGATCGCCACGTTCAACTCCGTTGGTCTGGCGCCGAACCATGTGGCAGGTCTGTTCATCGCTGAGGCCGCTGCCTTTGCCACCCTTGGCGGCGTCGGCGGCTACCTGGTGGCACAAGTCCTGTCGAGGATCGGTCTCGTGGGCGGCTTGTTTCCTGGGCTCACCGTCAACTTCTCGTCGTATTCGGCGGTGGTCACGCTGGCCATGGTCATGGCGCTGGTGGTGGCATCGGCAATCTATCCGGCGCGGGCGGCGGGACGTCTGTGTGTGCCAGGCGTCGAACGCTCCTGGCAGTTGCCCAGACCGCAGGCAGATGCTCTGGTGCTGTCCATGCCGTTCTCCCTGCGCTGGCGTGAAGCGGTGGGGCTGTGTCGGTTCATCGCCGAGTATCTGAATACGTGCGACGAACAATCCATCGGGGCGCCGTTCTACGCTGAAAACGTCGATACCACGGTCGGCGGCAGAATCCGGGCCAACGTCTGGCTGGCCCCCTTCGACAGTGGCGTCGCGCAACAACTGCAGGTCGAGTCCACGCAGGGCGAGGACGGATATGCGACGCTGGTATTGTCTGTGCGGCGCACTTCGGGTGATGAGGCAACGTGGTTGCGGGCGAACCGACACTTCGTTGATGGGGTGCGCCGACAGTTCCTGATGTGGCGGGCCCTGGCCGAGGGCGAACGGGCGGCCTATGTGGAGGCGATCACATGAGTGACGACGATTCCCGTGATATGATGGCGACACCAACGCAGTTCCACGACGGGATGAGTCCACGCGTGGTCCTGGGGGCCTTTTTTATCGGCTTCCTCATGCTGCCGGGTGCCATCTACATGGGCCTCATCGCCGGATCGACGATGGGGCCCGCAGCAGAATGGGTGACGGTGATCCTGTTTGCCGAAGTGGCGCGCCGCTCCTTCGCACCGCTGAGTCGCCAGGAGATCTACGTTCTCTACTACATCGCTGGTGGACTGACTCACGCCATGGCCGGAGTGATGCTGGCTGGCGGTCCCTTCGGCGTGCTCGTATGGCATCAGTACCTCGTGCAGTCGCAGGTGGGGCAGGCGCTGGGAATGGCGGCCCAGATCCCGCATTGGGTGGCGCCGGCCATCGGCTCGGAGGCCTTTGCCACACGCAGTTTTCTGCACCGGGACTGGCTGGCGCCGGTGGCGTTGCTCGTTGCCGGGCAGGTGCTGGCCCGTGCAGAATGGTTCGGTCTTGGGTATGTGCTGTTTCGCATCACCAGCGACATCGAGCGCCTGCCCTTCCCAATGGCGGCTGTTGCCGCTCAGGGAGCCACGGCCCTGGCAGAGGGGGCCGGAGAGAGTGATGCCGGCGGCCGGGCCAGCTGGCGCTGGCAGGTGTTTGCCACGGGGATGGGGATCGGTCTGCTGTTTGGTGCCATCTACGTCGGTTTGCCAGCTCTCACGGGTCTGATCGCCAGCCGACCATTGGAATTGCTGCCGATTCCGTGGATCGATTTTACCCGCGACCTGGAGCATCTGCTGCCGGCGACACCTCTTGGCATCGCCACCGATCTGGGGCTTGTGCTGGCAGGTTTCGTCCTGCCTTTCTGGGTCGTGGCGGGCGCCTTTGCCGCCGCCATTGTGCGGATGGCCTTGAATCCCGTGTTACACGCCACCGGGTTTCTGACGCGCTGGCATCCGGGCATGGACGCGGTGACGACCCACTTCGTCAATGACCTGGACCTGTGGCTCAGTGTCTATCTGGGTACGGCAGCGGCGGTGGCTCTGGCGGGCATCGGTTCTGCTGTTACGTCGCTGCGCCAGCGTCGCACGGCCCATGGGGGAGCCGGGAGGCTGCCGGCGGGTCGTGGAGATTTTCCGATCTGGATCGCCCTGACCCTCTATGGTGCGGCGGCAGCAGGTTATACCGGGCTGTGTGTATGGCTGCTCGAGGACGACGAGTTCCCCCTTCTGTTTCTGCTCAGCTTTGCCTTTCTCTTCACGCCCCTCGTGTCGTATGTCAATGCACGGATGGTGGGTCTCACAGGCCAGTCCGTTGGCATACCACTTGTACGAGAGGGTGCGTTTCTGCTTTCCGGGTACCGGGGTGTTGACATCTGGTTCGCGCCGATCCCCTATCACGATCACGGCCGCCGGGCCCAGCTGTTTCGTGAGGTCGAGTTGACGGGGACGACGATCACCAGCATTGCCAAGGCCGAAATACTGATCCTGCCGGTCATCCTCGGATGCGGATTCCTCTTCTGGTCCCTCGTGTGGAGCATGGGACCCATTCCGTCCACAGCCTTCCCCTTTGCGCAGAAATACTGGCACCTGATCGCCTTGCGGCAGTTCATGTGGTTCTCCTTCACGGCCGAAGGGGGGCTGAGCTTCACCGAGGTTCTGCATCTGCCGTGGGCGGCGGGCGGTTTCGTGGTGGCAAGTCTTGGTCTCTGGGGAGCCAGCGTCTGGGGCCTGCCGGTGGCTCTGGTCTACGGCTTCATCAAGGGTGTCCAGAGCCTGCCCCACATGCTGATCCCGGAAATGGTGGGAGCGCTGCTCGGGCGCTACTGGTTGGAGCGGCGTTTCGGCCGGCACGAGTGGCGTCGGCGCGCGCCGGTTCTGCTCGCCGGGTTCGCCTGTGGCCAGGGACTCACCGGGATGGGGTCCGTCGCCATCGCTCTGATCGCCCGCTCCGTGGCGCAGTTGCCGTACTGATGAAGCCCTCGCCGCTGGGCACACCTCGCGTTCTGCTCGCTGGAAGCGCCCTCCTCATCGGGGCCTCGTGGGGGCTGCAACGAATCGAACTGATCTACGGCGGCGCCGAGGTCGGCATGGGAGCCGTTGCCGCGTTGCCGCTGCTTCTGCTGGCTTTTCTGGCAGGTGTGCGGGAGCGCCTCCCGGCAGCCATTCGCCCGACGGCAGGCGAGCTGGTGGCGCTCTACCTGATGACCGCCATCGGCCTGCCGCTGACGGGCCGCGGCTTCATTCACTACCTGCTGCCGGCGCTGACCACCGGGTTCTACGGCGGTTTCGTCGATCCCGCCGGGCGCTACGCGAAATTCCACGCCTACATACCGGATTGGCTCGCCGTCCGCGGCGACGCGGCGACGGTCTTTTTCGAAGGAGGAAAACCGGCTCCATGGGGCGCCTGGGGGCTACCCCTTGTCAGTTGGGGCATCCTGCTGGCGGGTTTGTTCACCGCCATGTGGGGAATGGCCCGCCTGCTGCGCCGCCGCTGGCTCGATGAGGAACGCCTGCGCCTGCCACTGGCCGACCTGCCTGCGGCTCTGGCAACGAATGGCGCCGTGTTGGTACGAAATCGCCTGCTGTGGGTGGGAGCAGCCGTGCCCTTGCTGCTCTACGGAATCAATGGGATCGATCATTACTTCCTGATCCCGGGGACGATCCCAACGGGGTTCGACCTCGGAGACGTGCTCATTGAGGATCCGTGGAAAGCGATGGCGCCCAATACCTCGCGGTTCCACTTCTCGGTCTCACCCCTGCTGATCGGCATCGTCTATCTGATGGCGGTGGAAGTGTCCTTCAGCGTGTGGTTTTTCTTTCTGGTTACGCGCCTGCAGTTTGTGCTGGTGGATCTGCTCGGTCAAAGTGGTGACGAGGGCACATTCGTCGGCGTCGGTGGGCAATGGCGGGAGTGGCCGAATGTCATGCCCCATCTGCAGGCCCAGGCGCGCGGCGGCGTCATGTGCCTGGCACTGGTCAGTCTGTGGGCGGCGCGACACACTCTGGTAACGTCGTGGCGTTCGGCCCTGCGCGCCAGGGAGCAGGCACGACCTGCATGGCTGGCGCTGCTGCTGGGGGCGACAGTTCTCGTATCCTGGTCCTGGCTTGCGGGTGTGTCGCTGTTGATGAGTGTCGCCCACACGGTCGTGTTGCTACTCACGATCGTGGGTGTGGCGCGACTGCGGGTCGACGGCGGGTTGCCTGTGGCCGGGGTCTGGTTGCTGATTCCGAATCTCTTCTATTTCGTTGCCGGGACCGGCGCATCCGTGTTCGCGCCGTCGACCTGCGTGGTATGGGCCTTCCTCACATTGCTCACCTACGGTACAGTAACGATGTGGCTACCCCTGCAGCTGGAGGGGCAGCGGCTGGGTCGGGAGACGGCAACGGCCGGCGTCGGCACGGTCCTGGCCGTGGGGGCCATCGTCGGGCTGGCAGCAGGCGCCGTGTTTGCGTTGCAGCTTGTGCACACACATGGATTGTTCGCTCTCGATCAGAATGGCGGCGCGCGATCCATGGCCCGCGTCGGCCGTTACGTGCAGTACATATACGCCGAAGCCGGCGCCGAACCGGGAGGCATGGACGTCGATCGACTGGGCGCCGTCGGTTTCGGGGCGCTGGCGACGTTCCTGCTGAGCGCCGCCCGCCAGGGGTTTCTGCGGTCACCCTTCCATCC
>JAQCJA010000129.1 GCA_027593305.1 bacterium | reverse complement strand
ATAAGGATGTACTCGATGAGGTGGACGTGGGGTGCAGCGAAGCTCCAATGCTGGCCAAAGAGCTCGTTGGCCCCCGTATGCAGGCACATGGGAATGCCACAGGCGTCGGCGGCGTGGGCGAGCTTCATGGCCTCGGTGAAACCGCCGATCCATTTGATGTCTGCCTGGATCAGATCCACCTGGCGATCCTGCACGGCGCGGATGCCCGGGTGTTTGGTGGACCAGTGCTCGCCGGTGGCCATGGTCTGCCAGGGAACGCGCTGGCGCAGCGCTTTGTAGCCCTCGTAGTTCCAGTATGGCAACATCTCCTCCATCCAGGCCATCCGGTACGGGCGCAGGGCCTCACACATGCGAACCCCGTAGTCGACGTCGTAGGCCATCCAGCAGTCCAGCATGAGATCGGCATCGGCGCCGATCCTTTCTCTCGCTTTGGCAATCATCTCGATTGTGCTGTCGATGCCTGCCTGCCCGTCATACACGGATGCGGGCCGCGCGAGCTTGAACTTCTGGAAGCCGAGTTCCATGCCCCAGGCGACATCATTGCCTGTCAGATAGCAGGGCAACCTGCGCTTCTGTGGACCACCTGCAAGACGATAGACGGGCTGTCCGACAGACTTTCCCCACAGGTCCCACAGCGCCAGATCGACGCCGGCGACAGCCCGTGCAGCAAGGCCTTCCATGCCAAAGGAAATGCAGGCGTGCCACATGCGGTCATTGCAGGCATCGACGGCGCCCACGTCCTGACCAATGACGGCTGGGGCGAGAGACTGGGCGATGACAATGGCTGCCGTGTCGCCCGTGTCGGTGCTGCCGAGGCCAAAGGTACCGTTGCTGGCAGTGGCTTTCACCCAGATCACGCCACCTGGTTCTCGCCGGTTCAGTGGCTCTTCGAAGCGGTCGAAGGGAGTTGCCTGCTTGAGGGTTTTCTGCCAACCGTCATGGGTGGGCGCTGTGCCTGCGTGCTCCGCGGGGGGCGGTTCAAGGCGGAACAGTTCAATGCGTTCAACCGTGGCCATTTCAGTCCTTTCGCTGGGGCAATGATAGAGGGAAGCGGAAGGGACGCAAGAATCTGGACCGGGACCACCTTGCCCTGTAAATTGAGCTTCTGCTGCTGCAGGATTGATTCAGATCGATCACATGGCTGTTGCAACACATGCTTGTTGAAACCCGTTGGAAATCCGTTTGCCTGGAGAACTGTTCAGTCGACTCTTCCACCTCGCCCGCGCCCACATCGGGGACGGGTTGTCACCACCTGCTCGTCCCGCACCACGCACCACATCGGCAGAGGCCGATTCCCCGGGAGGGGATGAACCGAAGGCACCCGAGTCGGAGGCCGCTACGACGAGGAATGATGAATTGGCCGGCTATTACGCCAATCTTGAGATACCCTACGGATCGGACTCGCAGACGGTGCGTACAGCGTGGAAGCAGATGATGAAGAGATATCACCCGGATCTGCACGGTACAGACCCGCAGAGACGGCAGGTAGCAGAGCAACTCAGTGCCCAGTTGACCCAGGCCTATCAGGAACTGGTGGCAGCGTTGGAGCGCCCCAAGCATGTTCGTGACGAAGCAAGTTCGTGACGAAGCAAGTTCGTGACGAAGCAAGCTGGTTGTAACGAGTAACTCGTAGTAACAGAGATCATCCCAAAAACGCAAGCAGGCGAGGGCCTTATGGCAGACAATTTTGAACGTGTCAAGAGTTTCATTCTTGACCTGGGTTTCTCTATTGACGACGAGATTCCCGAGGACGAGATCGTGGTGATCAACGACGAGGATCGTGGCATTCACGAACTGGTCATCGACTGCGAAGAAGATCTGGTGGTACTGGAGCAACTCATTCTCAAGTTCCAGGGAGAGGTGAGCGCTACCGTCTATCGGCGCATTCTGCAGATCAACCGCACCCTGGTCTTCGGTGCCTTCGTCCTCAACGAGGAGGGGGACATCCTCCTCTACCGCAACACACTCGCTCTCGACAATCTCGATCTGAACGAGCTCGAAGCGACCATCAATGCCCTTAGTCTGGGTCTGGCCGAGAACAGCAACGAGCTTCTCGGTTTCGCCGCCTAACAAGAGATCAACAGGGGAAATTTCGTATGGCTGGCATTTTTCATCGACTCTTCAAAGCTGGTGAGTCCGAGGCACACGCCCTCGTCGACAGGCTTGAGGATCCCATCAAGATGAGTGAGCAGGCAGTGCGTGACCTGCGCAAAGACCTGCAGGAAAGCCTCAAAAGTCTGGCGGAGGTCAAGTCTCTGGCCATTCGTATGACCAAGGACGCCGAGGACACCGGGCGACTCGCTCAGGACTACGAGCGCAAGGCCATGTTGTTGCTGCAGAAGGGGCAGTCCGGCGACGTCGAGGCGAGTGAGGCGGAGCGGCTCGCCATGGAGGCACTGAGCCGCAAGGAAGAAGCGGCGGCACGGGCGACGCAGGGCAGTGAACAGGCGCAGCAGCAACAGCAGATGGTTGCCAAGTTGCAGAGCAACGTCAACGATCTGAAGTCGAAGATCACCTCGTACGAAAACGATCTGGTCATGCTCAAGGCCCGGGCGCGAACGGCCAATGCGACGCGCAAGATCAACCAGCGTCTGTCCAATGTGGATTCCAAGGGCACGGTAGCTCTGTTGGAACGGATGAAGGAGAAGGTCTCCGAGGAAGAGGCTCTCGCCGAGGCGTATGGTGATATGGCCGATGCAGGGAGTTCCGTGGACAGCGAGATCGACAAGGCACTGGGCAGCGGCGGCAATACCCAGGCGGCGGACTCCCTGGCACAGCTCAAGGCCAAGATGGGTATCAGTTGATCGCAGGCCCATGAGGCGAGTACCTCGCAGGAGTTTCCTCAAGTCGCTGCTGGCTGGCTCCGTCACCTTGCCCCTTGCCTGCGCGGAGCGCGCCGCATCGCCGTACGATGGGGACATACCAGCGCGTTTCATCGACCGCGTATCCCCGGAGCGGGGTCATCTGCTGCGCCGAGGCCCCGAGGCGAGTCAGTTTCACGGAGCGCGCGAGTTCTCTGTCGATACTCTTGTTGTGGGCGGTGGCGTTTCCGGGCTTGCTGCATGCTGGAAGTTGCGCCAGGCGGGTATCGAAAAGCTGTTGCTGGTGGAACTCGCCGACGGTCTGGGTGGGGATGCCACGGCGGGTGAAATGGATGGGTTGGTCTTTCCACTGGGAGCGCACTACATCAACGTGCCACCAGCAGAGGCCGACTGCGTGCACGAGGTGTTGTCCGACCTGCAGATTATCACCGGATACGATGCCGCAGGACGTCCGATTGTGCCGCCCGAGCACCTGCTGCGCTGGCCCCAGGAGCGGTTGTGGTCAGACGGCGACTGGGTCGAGGGGCTCAATCCCTTTGCCGGCGGCTCTTTTGTCGATGGTGGAACGGAGCTTGAGGACCTTCGTGCCTTCGAAGATGATATGCTCCGCTGGACACTGCATCGAGGCCAGGACGGACGTCGCGCTTTTGCCATGCCCCTGGCGTACAGCACGGCGGACACCGATGTGCGCGGGTTGGACGATCTGACCATGGCTCAATACTGCAGCCAACAGGGCTGGAGCAGCACCCGTCTTGGCTGGCTCGTCGATCAAGCCTGCAAAGATGACTACGGTGGTCTCGCCGGAGATGTCTCCGCCTGGGCAGGCATCCACTACTTCGCCTGCCGCTTCTATGATCGGCGCGTGCGCCACGAGTATCCCTCCGACACGTTGACCTGGCCCAGTGGCAACCAGTTTCTCGCCGACGGCCTGGCACGTCGCCTCACGACAGAAGAGCAGTTGTTGTCCACGGCAGTCGTCAGCCTTCGTTCGGAAGGAGCCTCCACCGAGGCGCTCTGCATCCATGCGCCGACAGGGGAGCCGCTGCGGGTGCGGGCACGTAGTGTCGTCTACGCCGGCAAGCTCCATACGGCGCCCTACGTGGTGCAGGATCTGCCAGCCGCTCAACGGCAGGCGATGGGGAAATTGCAATACGTGCCATGGGTCGTGGCGGCGGTGCGGCTCTCAGCCGAATTGGGCGACATGGGTCTGGCGTGGGACAATGTGCTGATGGACAGTCCCTCTGTGGGCTACGTCTCGGCGCGACATCAAGCCCCGGTGGAGCAGGGAGGGGGCGAAGTCCTTGTCTACTACCTGCCCTTGCTCGGTGATCCTGCTTCGGTACGAGGGCAGTTGCTGGAGGAAGATCCACAGGTGTGGGCCCGCCAGGTACTGACAGATCTACTTCGGGTCCATCCGCAACTTGCAGAGCTGGTAGAAGGCATCGATATCTGTCGCTGGGGACACGGCATGGTGCGCCCCGGACCGGGGGACATCTGGGGGCCGGGCAGCCGACTGCGACGCCAGCCCCTGGAGAGGATCGCCTTTGCCTCCTGCGATGCCGGTGGGTTGCCGCTGTTCGAGGAGGCCGTATTTGCCGGAATCGCCGCAGCGGAACATTGCCTGGAGGTAATGGATACCCCCTACGAAACGTCCCTTCGCGGACTGCCAACCGGTGGCTGACATGGAAACCGACGATGGGATGGAGCGGCAGAGGCCCTGGAAGGTGGTACTCCTGCTCGCGGCGATCTTCTCCGCTTCTGCATGCGCCATCATCTATGAACTGCTCATTGGCAGTACATCGGCCTATTTCCTCGGCGACAGTGTGCAACAGTTTTCCGTCACCATCGGCCTTTTTCTGGCGTCCATGGGTCTCGGCGCCTGGCTGTCGCGGGCCGTTGTCGATCGTCTGCTGGAGCGTTTTATTGCTCTGGAGATGTGGCTCGCAGCTGTTGGCGGGGCCTCGGTACCGCTCCTCTACTTCGCGTATCTGTACAGCGGACAGTTTCGCTATGCCATGGTTCTTCTCATCGTTGGCGTGGGAACTCTCGTCGGCATCGAGTTGCCGCTGCTGACCCGCATGCTGCAGCACCATGGAGGCCTGCGGACCGTGCTCTCCAACGTGCTTTCTGTCGATTATCTGGGCTCGCTGGTGGCGGCGCTGCTTTTTCCGTATCTGCTACTGCCGCTGCTGGGCTCCTTTCACACGGCTCTTGTGGCAGGACTGCTCAACGTGGGTGTGGGATTGCTGCTGCTTTGCGGCTTCTGGTCGGAACTGCGGCCCGGATCACGAGCCAGGTTGCTGGTGCTTGGAGGGGGCGTCGCCAGCGCCCTGATCGTAACGCTGATCTTTGCCAACCCGGTTCGCGAACGCCTGGAGAGCGATCTGTACACGGATCAGATCATCTACAGCGAGCGCTCCCAGTATCAGCAGATCGTGCTTACCCAGTGGCAGGACGAACTGCGACTCTATCTGGATCGACATCTGCAGTTTTCTTCTGCCGACGAATACCGCTATCACGAGTCACTCGTACACCCCGCTATGGCGCTGGCTCACCACCCGCAGCGGGTGCTGCTCATCGGCGGGGGGGACGGACTTTCGGTGCGGGAGATCCTGCGCCACGTCGATGTGGAGCGCGTGGATGTGGTGGATCTGGATCCGGCGATTACGAACCTTGCCCGACGGGATGTGCGGTTGACCCGACTCAATGACAACGCCCTCAGTCGGCCGAAAGTGCGTATCTTCAACGAAGATGGTTTCACCTTCCTTGAGCGGGCGCACGAGGCCTACGGTGTTATCATCCTCGATCTGCCCGATCCGCGCGACGAGGCCCTGTCCAAGCTTTACTCCGTCGAGGCGTATCGCCTATGCGCCCGCCATCTGTCCCCTGGAGGAGTAGTGGTGACGCAGGCGACAAGCCCCTACTATGCAAGGTCCACGTTCTGGAGTATCGTCGAGACGATGGCCACATCCGGATTGCGAGTTGTGCCGTACCACACATTGGTCCCATCCTTTGGCGAGTGGGGTTTCGTCGTCGGCAGCAACGGCAGCGGTCGAGAGCCACAGAAGTTGAATTTCGGCGTGTCTGACCTGCGCTACATCACACCGGAGCTTTTTCGCCAGATGCAGAGCTTTCCCATCGACATGAATCGTCCCGACGAGGTCGTTGTCAATCGACTCGATCGACCCGTTCTGGCACGACAGTACCGAGAAGACTGGAGCCGCTGGTAGCGGATGCGATGATCAATCTGGGTAAAAAGTGGTTTGGTAAAGGCGACGAGGACGAGCGCGATCTCACTGACATACAGTTGGGCACGATGCAGCTTGGTGACCTTGTCGACTATGACCTGAAGACCTGGGAGGTCACCAGCTGTTGCATCTATGATTACGACGGTTTCCCCGCCCAGGAATGGCAGTTGAGCGCTGCGGAGGAGGTCCGGTTTCTGGAGCGCGCCGAGGAGGATGGTCGGACGGAGTGGACGCTGACACAGAGCATCGATGCCACCGACATTCAGGAGGATGTAATCTCAGCCATAACGAGCGACGAGGACCCGCCGGAAACCATCCACTTCGAGGCGCGGGCCTACAAAGCCGTCGAGTCCGATTCAGGCCTGCAATACGATGTTGGCGCCGATGGCGTCGCCGATGAGAGTGCCGGGCGTGAATTCGTCAACTGGAGCTACGAATCGAAGGATGGCCGTGTGTTGTTTCTCGTGCAGTGGGGGGAACGGCGAGTCTCCGTCTATGAAGGAGAGATCGTCAATGAGTATTCCTTCACCGATTTTCTGCCCGGAGGCGAACGGTGAACTATACCCGCCTTGGCCTGTTGCTGCTGTTGGTCACGACCGGGTGTGGTCGGGCTCCCGATCCAGTACAACAGGTGAGTCGGGATCTGGAGCGTTATCCGGAATATGCCGTTGTCATCGAAGACCTGAAGATGGAAGAGGCCTTTTTTCCCGATTATTTCCTCAAGTTGCGGCTGACAATGGCCGCCGGCCAGCGTGTCGCCGGCAGGGACACGATGGTCTTTGAGGAGAAGCTCACGGACTGGCTGGAGGTAACAGAGGAAGTCTTCGCCCGTTATGAGAATTATCTGGGTATGGTCGTGGCCAGCAAGAGTCTGGATGGCAAACGCTCAAGTCCGCGGCAGGCGCATCCCGCCGGTTATCAGTACGTGGGCAATTCCCAGTACGGACAATGGGGTGGTGGTGGTTTCTGGCAATTCTATGGCCAGTACGCATTTATGAGTTCCATGCTTGGCGGTCATCGTGTCGGCCGTGGCGACTATGATGACTTCCGGCGCAACCGGGAGACCGGTCGCCCGCACTACGGTCCTGTGAATAAGGGGCGGCAGACCTTCGGCACTGCCGGTACACAGACACAGAAAACGAAACCCAATTTCTATCAGCGCAATCGTCAAAGAACAGCAAGTGGCCGAGGTTTCACATCCCGGTCCACCACGCACAGTGGCGGCACGAGCCGTTTCGGCAAGTGATCCCGAATAGCCGCAAGAAGCTGAGAGGAAGGTAGACCAGTGGAAGAGATGTTGATGCCCATGGGCAGAGCAGCCGTGTATCTGCTCGAGGCCTTCGTTCTGCTCGTCATCGCCAAGTGGGCCTACACGGGTCTGTATCGTCGGGTGCACTTCAGCGAGGAACTTTTCGACAAGAACAATGTGGCACTGGCAGTGTCGATGGCGGGATATCTCTTCGGTATCGTCATCGCCCTGGGTGGTGTTCTCTCCGGCCCATCCGCCGGCTGGCTCGCCGATCTTCCGGCAACCGCGCTCTATGGCATTATGACCATCGCCATGATGCTCGTTGCCAGTTGGCTGTGCGAAAAGATCCTGCTGCCACGCTTTAACAACACCAAGGAGGTCGTCGAGGATCAGAACCTGGGAACGGCCTTTGTCGAGGCGGGTGTGCACATCGCCAACGGTCTTATCCTGTTGGCCATCCAGCAGGGCGCAGGTCCGTGGTGGGTGGGCGTGGTGTTCTGGATCCTCGCGCAGGCGGTCCTGCTGATTCTCGGTCTGCTCTACCAAAAGGCAACACCGCACAACATCCACGACGAACTCGAGCGTGACAATGCTGCCGTGGGGCTCGCCCTGGCGGGGGTTCTGGTTGGCATGGGCAACATCATCAGCCTTGCTGTGGCGGGAGACTTCACCGGCTGGCGAGATGGTCTGACGACATTCGCTGCAGATGTTGCCTTCGGGCTGATCATCCTGCTGATCATCAAACGCCTTACCGACGTCCTTCTGGCCCCTGGTGTCAGCCTGGCCAAACAGCAGACCCATGAGAAGCCCCGCATCGGTGCCGGTCTGCTCGAGGCTTTCGGTTACGTAGGCGGCAGCATGCTGGTCGTCTGGGTGTTTTAGAGAACGACGCCCCGAACTCCAACGATCGTGCTCCTCTGGATACCCCTGCTGCGCACCTGGCGCCGTGTGGTTCATCGCAATTCGCTGGTGTGGATCCTTTTGCTTTCGGCGACCCTCATCGTCGTTGGTGGCACGCTGTTCTCCATCCTCGAGGATCACTCGCTTGCCGACGGCCTGTGGTGGGCCGTGGTGACGACGACAACGGTCGGCTACGGCGATCTTTATCCTCTGTCAACCTGGGGCAGGGTGGTGGGTGCCGTGCTGATGGTCCTCGGCATCGGTGTCCTCGGCGGCTTTACAGCGGAGTTTGCGACCTTCATCATCGAGCACCGCAGCAAGAAAGACAGGGGGATCAAACCTGTGAAGATGAGTGGACACATCCTGGTCTGTGGCTGGAACGAATCGGGGGAAGACCTGGTGGGCAACCTCCTCGCCGACCACCTGCAGGTCTGCGTCGTGGTACTGGCCGACCTGCCGTCCCACCCCATGCCGCAGGAGAGTGAGTCGGGGCGTGTGGAGTTTGTCCACGGCGAAGTGGAAGCAGAGTGTCTGGATCGGGCCAGCGCGCGGGATTGCTCTGGCGCCGTGATTCTCGGAAACCAGGATATCGAAGACGTGGTGGGCCGCGACGCCAAGACCTTGATCGCCGCCCTCACAGTCAAGGAATATGACGCCGGGATTTATACCTGTATCCAGCTGTTTGACCCAGCTTCGACACAACACGCAAAAGTCTGTCGGGCAGATGAAATCGTCGTCGTAGGTGCCCTCTCCAGTGGCTTGCTGAGTCGAGCCGTGCTGGACCCGGGCAGTTCGCGGGCGATTTCAAGCCTGGTGACAGAAGAACATTGCGAGATCTATCTCATCGCATTGCCTGCAGACTGGCTCGGAAAACGCTTCGATGAGATGCTGCCCATCGCCAAGGCCACACTCGATGCCCTGCTGATAGGCGTCGAGCCTCTGGGTGGGAACATGCTGTTGAACCCACCGGGGGACTACACCTTCGCCGCCGGCGACCGGCTCGCAGTCATCGCCGAACAGCGCCCCAAGGTCTGAGCGTATGAGCACGCCTCGCCCAGTACCCGTCGATGCGCCGCCTGGTACCGCTCTTGGGCGACAGCTTCTGGTCGATCTATACGGCTGTGATCGTGAGCGACTTGATGACGAGGCGTACGTTCGGCAACATCTGATGGCAGCGGCCGAACATGCGGGCGCAACCGTGATCGACGCACACTTCCACAGCTTCACTCCCTGTGGCGTCACGGGCACCGTGTCGATCCAGGAGAGTCACCTGTCCATCCACACCTGGCCCGAACACTCGTACGCAGCTGTCGACATCTTCACCTGCGGTGATTCCGTCGACCCCTGGCGTGCCTATGAAGCTCTCAAGGCGGCGTTTCTTGCTGATCGAGGCTCTGCAGTGGAGGTCCATCGAGGCCGCCCCGACGTGCTCTAGGCTTCCGTTTGATTCGCCTCGGGCAGGGTCTCAAGATGCGCCTGGTCGCCGAGAAAACGGACCATCCAGCGCCGATTGTCATCTATGTTAAACTGACTGATGCTGGTGTTGCCGACTTCGAAACGGCGCGGCGCGGACAGATCGAGGCCCAGGGCATGCTTAGCCATCGCGCCCAGCGCTCCCCCATGGGTGACGGCGACAATCAACTCACCGGGGTGGCGGACAACGATTCGGTCCATGGCAGCAAGGACACGCTCCTGCAACTGTCGCTGGCTTTCGCCGCCAGGTACGACGTACTCCGGATCACCGGACTGGTGTAAAGCCCATTCTTCGGGGTGGCGCAGGGGGATTTCCGCTTTCATCAGCCCTTGAAATATGCCGAAATTCCGCTCGCCAAGATCCGCATCCTCGGACAATTGATGCTGCGGAGCGGCGATCAGCCGGGCCGTGTGCCGGGCTCGTCCCAGGTCTGAACTATACAGCGTCGTGCAGCTGTGGAGGGCCTGAATCCGCGGCGCCAGCGCCTGCGCCTGTGCCACTCCTTCCTCGGTGAGAGGGCTGTCAAGCTGGCCTTGATAGATGCCACGGGTGTTGAAATCGGTCT
>JAQCJA010000128.1 GCA_027593305.1 bacterium | reverse complement strand
GCCGATGGCGACAACGATCGTGCCCGCTTCAACGCTGGCGACAAACGCGTGAATAGATCAGGCTAGAGCGGTTCAGCGCCGTGCGGCTGCGAAGATTCGCTTGAGCGCGCCCCAGGTTGACGGCATGACCGCCGTCGCCAGATCGTCGCGGGAACCGATGTGCTTGTAGGCTGTGCGTGGGACATCGGTCTTCAGTACGTCAGACACGATCAGCCGGTCCATATTGTCGACGAAGGCGCGAAAGTAGTAGGTCCGCGAAAACGGCGGCGTGTCGAAGACGCGGGTGGCACGGGTCACCTCACAAGGCTCGGTGGCAAACTCGCAGGGACAGTCGTAGTCCTCCAGATAGTCGATGTGGTACATGCCATCTACGGCAGTCCCCTGGAGCGCGCCGGCAACGGGCTCGGGCCTGAACTTGAGATAGATCCGGGCGA
This sequence comes from bacterium, assembly GCA_027593305.1. Taxonomy (GTDB): domain Bacteria; phylum Latescibacterota; class UBA2968; order UBA8231; family UBA8231; genus UBA8231. The sequence goes on along the minus strand of JAQCJA010000128.1, from coordinate 9,923 downwards.
TCTGCAGTTGATCGACCAGGACCCTGTCCGAGGGGCTGCCGTCGGGGTTGCGTTCTGTCGCCTGCAGGCGCAGGGCGGCTCGCAGGTCCTGCCGCAGGTAGAGGCTGCGGCGAAAATCAGAGATTGAGCTCAAGGGGGCCGGGCTGAAGCCGGGGGCTTCGACTTCCCAGATGCCGAAGAAGCTCTCGGCGAAGACCTCGGCGCTGGGGCCGTCGGCCGGCAGTTCGAGAGGCCAGTCGCTGCGGCCGTAGATCCGGGTATAATCGTTGCCCACCCGTGACCACGCCTCGTCGGTCAGCACGATGCCGTTCAGGTCCTGGCCATCGAGGTCGATGTGATCCACCCCGTCGTGAGCGGTCTTCGCCGCGGGACCGATCTCCCAGTCGGGAACGAGTCCACCGCGGCGGGCCTGCGGGCCCTGGGCCTGGCCCGCAGGTGCGAGAACAACGGTTATGACGAGGGCGAGGAGGATGACGCTCACGATGGCCGCCTTGGTGAAGGTAGAGTGCACCGTGCCACTGGCGGCTGCGTTGTGTGCGCAGGCCGAACGTGCAGCACCGCCAATCTAGGCTGCCGGCTCGCGACGGCAAAGCATGCAGCAACCGGCTGCTTGCGCCACTCTCGGTCGTACCAACTCAGCCTTGGTCCGCCGGCTGTGGCGCAGACGCGCGACGATTTCCTGCCCTTGCCCAACGGCTGGAGTCTTCAAGTGTGCCGATCGGGCGCACTCCATTGAGCATCCACTGCAGCTGCAATCGCAGGCACAGGGAAACACAACGACAGGAGGCCAGGCAGACCGGCTCCGTCGGCGGACGCTGTCATCTCGATGGCCACGAGAACACAGATCTCACATATGGGGACGATGTGCATCGAGAAGGGATCGGTGTGAGGAACAATCCGCGTCGCCTGCAGCGCGGCCACGGGCTGCCATGCTTGCGTCAGGTCGCGGTATATATCCTCAGCGAGCCGCGACAACTGCTGCTCTCGATCGGCGATGTCGGCGGCGACCAGACCTGTCGCCAGATTCGGGCCGATGTCGCAGAGAATGTCTCCTTCGAATCCATCCATGGAACCAACAAAAGAGCAGGACGGAGAAGACAACGAGCGAAGAATCCAGCCGTACGTCGTCAGGTCAAGGAAAGAAATTTTCCCCTCGATCGACGGATCTCCGGTGACTGCGGCAAACCGGGCGCCCACGGAGCGAGCGAACTCCACGTGCAGACGTTCAAGGCCCGCGAGCTGCTCTTTCGTCAGCAGATTCGTCCGGTGACATTCATTCGCAGCCCGTGCCATGCCTTGCCAGCTGTCGAACCCATTGTTTTCAGCGATCGTCTGGCGCGCATGTTCGATGGCAATTTCAGCTTCATCGCCACCGTCAACACCACCCGGGGATGCGGGCAGGTTGGCTCTTCGATCTGCGAATTGTCTGCCCAGCTGGCCAAAGGATTGCAGATGACCGCCACGCTGCGCATCGACGAGATCTGATGCGAGTCTGCTGTAAAAGTCTCCGTGCGCAGAAAACCCGGCGTCTCCTTCCACATGATTGAGCAGAGCCTGCCAGTTGGCAAAGCCGTATTCACGGGCCAGGACCTGCTGCGCCTGTCGAAGAGTGGAGGACTTGGCAGCGGCGGATGGTAGATCGGCACTGACAGCCCGAACACGCGCCACGGCTTCCGAGTGATCGGCTGCGTGCTCGTTGAGCAGTTGCCGGGCTTGCTTGCGAAGAACTTCGAGATTGGGTTGGGCCGGGAGTTGGCGAGACATAGAACACCCCCTTTCGCTGATGCCTGGTGTCCGCTGGATCAGGCAGAAAGAAGGTCGATGTAGTTTTCTGAAGGTGGGTTAAACCCTTGCCGCGGACTGGAGGCTCCCGGCGAGCGCTGACGTCACAGTAAAAGCCTCCTGCCTGGAAGTCAAGAACAACGTGTCGCGCATGCCTGGGTGCGCCGGGAAGGTTGGTGGCTGCCGCCGCGCCTCGAGCCCTCACGGGCTCCTTTTTTTCCCCAAGTCCTTGTCGCCGGAGAACAGGTTCGAATCAGGCTCCGTTCCCATGTCGAAACGCAGGGTGCCCCCACCAGTGAGCCGATCGTGGCCGATGAAGGGCATCTCCAGGCGCTGGCCATCGAAACGGACGGACTGTACGTAAACGGCACCCGGCACTTCAATGCCCACCGCCTCCACGATCAGTACGTTGCCGTTCTCGAACGTCAGTTGAGCCCGTGGAAAACGGGGGGCCCCCAAGGCGTAGGTGAGTGATCCCGGCTGAATCGGGTAGAAGCCGAGAGCGGTGAAGACGAACCAGCTCCCCAGTGAACCCGTGTCTTCGTCACCCGGATAACCTGCCGGCGTCGGCTGGTACAGGTCGTCGCCGATGGCGCGCACCAGGGGTGCTGTCTTCCAGGATGAGTCCGTGTAGTTGTAGAGGTACGGGACGTGATGGCAAGGTTGGTTGCCATGATTGTACTGGCCGATGCCAAACTGCTCGAATTCTCTCATCTCGTGGATCATGCGACCGTACGAACCGGGTCGCACCGTTGACGGTGCCTGGAGAAAACTGTCGAGTCGCGCCGCCAGGGCAGACCTGCCCCCCATGGCAGCGGCCAGCCCCGGGACATCGTGCAGCACCGACCAGGTATACTGCCAGGCGTTACCCTCGACGAAAGCTCCCCCCCATTCGTACGGATCCAGAGCCATCCAGGACCCGTCACTGTTGCGCCCCCGGACGAATCCGGTCGACGCGTCGAACACATGTCGCCAGCTAGCTGCGCGCGCCAGGAACCGGTCCGCGTCCTGGTCATGACCGAGGTCTCTAGCCATTGTACCAAGAGCATAGTCGCCGTAGGCGAACTCGAGCGTCCGCGAGACTGACCCCTCGATGAGATCGCCCGGAACATATCCGAGACGCTCATAGGCATCCAAGCCTAGCCGCCCGCGCCCTCCTTCTCCGGGTTCCGTCGCATTCCGTAGCAGACCCTCATAGGCTGCATCGACATCAAAATCACGAACTCCCTTTGCCCAGCCATCGGCGAAGAGGATTTCGGCCTGTGTCCCTGGCATGCCCCAGCTATAACCGGGATTCAGCCATTTCGGAAACCAGCCACCTTCCAGGTAGCAGTTGACGAGTCCCTGCAGGACCGTTGCGCCACGATCCGGGTAGAGCAGAAAGTACAGCGGAACATGTGAACGAAAGGCGTCCCACAGACCGAAATCAGCCACCATCGGTCCCGAATGGACCAGCCCATCGTACGGACTGAAATGGACGATGGCGCCCTTGTCATCAATCTCGTGCCAGTTGCGTGGGAACAGCAGGCTGCGGTAGAGGGCTGTGTAGTACACGACCCTTCGCTCCTGTGACCCTCCGGTGATCCGGGCTCGACCCAACAAACGGTTCCACTCCTGTCTCCCCTCGTCGGCGATCTCCTGGAATCCGGCGGACCCCAATTCCTGCTCAATGCTCCGGAGCGCAAAATCTGCACCCATAAAGGATGTTCCCACGCGGATGACCAGTGGCCGGGCGCGAACGTCGGCGAAACGCACCCAGGCGCCCGAGTGGTTCCCCGTGCCGTGGGCCGAGCCGGGAAGAGACGTGCTATCTGTCCATGTGCCAAAGTCCACCGGTGCACGGTCGAATTGAGCGGCGAGAAAAGAGCGAAAGTTGGCCGCTGCGCTGCCCATCTGCGACTGCGTCATGGCCAACAGCAACCTGTCCTGGGGGAGCAACTGAATCTCTGTTCCCGGCGGATGCGGATCGACAACGAAGGTGACTGTATCGCTGAGGGTGGACTGGACCCGGATGATGGCGGCTCGTGATGTGGGAGTCACCTCCAGCCGCAGCCCGTAGCGTGGCAGATCGACGCTGTAGGACTCCGGACGGGCCCGCTCCTCGGCATGAGCAAACGGACTGGCCCGCTGCTGCGGGAGAAAGCCTGGGTCGCCGGTGATCGCCATGAAGGAAAACTCGCCATAGCCGCCCATCCAGACGCTCGCCTGGTGTGTTGTCCGTATGCCTGTAAACGTCCCGGCTTTGTATTCGTAGAAGAGTGCGTTCTCGTAGGTCCCGGTCTGTGGCGCCCAGGACGTCATCCCCCAAGGGCGGGTGATGGCGGGAAACGTGTTCCCCCGTGACAACTCGTACGATGTGTCGGTGCCGATGAGTGGATTGACCCAGTGAGTCAGGTCTTCATCCGCTGCGGCGCCAGCTGCGCCAGCGGCAAGGCCGAAGACACACAGCGCGAGCCGTGCACCGGCTTTCACCGAAGCTGCTGGCCGAAAGCGTACGTGCAGGAGTAGGCCGTGGAGGATCATGCGAGCTCTCTGGTGTGTCAGGCGGCATACGCGATTGCATGCGTGGATGCGCGGCTCTTCGAGATTCCGCGCCGCGCTGTGGCGACAGCATCAAATCGTCCGGGGATGAAAGCCAGCAACTCATGGTGAACAAAGTCGGTGGGGCCATGCTGCAGCGGACCGGAGCGGACAACGCCGACCAGGATTGTAGCCCGGCTGCGAAGTGAATGTCAACCGATGCCTGCGGACCAACACGGAGCAGCAGACACAAAAAAGCCCTGTAAGCGAAGGACTTACAGGGCTTTCATGATGCCTATGGAACGATTACTGGTGGAGCTGAGGGGAATCTAATTATATACGTAAGATATTCATAAATATACAAGTTACATATCTACATCGAATAAATACCCCGTAACCCTACCCCATATGCGTTCCCGGTGCAGCCTTCAGGCAGACCTCGACAGGGCGCTGCCAGGTAGACTCTCACATGCGCGTTGACACGCCCCGGAAAGTTGGCGGCTACCAGTGCGCCAGGAGGCTGCGCGGCGCATGGCGGCGAGTGCGATGCCCCCAGATACCCCCGCACCGAACCCCCCTAAAGCGCGAAGGAGATTCCCTGTCCCCGCTCGCAAATTTCCCCTAAAAAGGTGCCACTCCAGCACAGACCAATATACGGGCGTACGTAGAATCTCTTGGGGTCGTAGGGAGCCTGGAGTCGCGATTCAACTTCACCCCTACCACGATAACCGGCACCCAGGCGTCAGGGCGTTTCTCGGGCTTCAGGGCACCGGTTGGGGGCACAATCACTCGGACGTCGCTGCAAGATCTCAGGCCATGCCCGTCTATTACAGTGTAATGGACTCGGGGCCGGCACGACCCGCTTCGCCGGCGCCAGTACGCCGTGGTAACGGATCAGATGCAGCCGCGGCGGCGGTACCAACGCCGACAGTTTCTCCAGCAACTCCTGCGGGCTCAGCAGCAGCGCCGTGGTACCGTCCGCCCACGGCGTCTTCAGGGTAAACTCCAGCGTCTGTGCATGGACGAACCGCAGTCGACCCGAGGCCACCGGGGGACGAACGACGTACCGGCACAGCTGCTCCAGCCGGCGCCGATCCGTGGCGCCGATACGAGTGGCCGCGTGTAGCGAGAAGCCCCTTGAGGCGTAGCACAACGCCCCGGCGCGGAAGCCATCCTCGGGGTCGCTCAACCGCCGGCGCACACGCCGCCCGGCCCGATCGCCCGTGGCCACCATGCCCTGCACCGAGGCCGCCGAGATCTGCGCCAGAAGCGGCTCCTGCTCCCACAGCGGGTCGGTGGCGCCTTCCTCGAACATGCCTCTGTGCTGACATAGTCGGATGACGCGCCTGGCCGTAGTCTCTACGATCTGGTTCACATCGTCATCTGTCAGCGGCGGTGCTGGCACGAAGGTCGGTAGGCCATCCGCGCCGAGGACGTAGACACCGTCGAGCATCAGCACATGACAGTGCGGATTGAGGTTGATCGAACTGCCGAAGCGCTGCACGAAGGTGACGGAGCCGCAGCGTCCCCCGGCATGGCCTGCCGCCTTCGCCTGACGTCGATACCAGCCCTGTACGACGCGCAGGAACACGGCCAGCACGGCGCTGACCAGCTCCCCGTCCCAGGCCAGGCGGTAGCGGATCTCGTAGGGAAAGCTCAGGACCCACTGTCGCACCGGGACGACGGGGAACACCTCCTCCGTCAGCCGCGCCGCCGTGTCCGCCATGCGACGGCCCAGGCACGACGGGCAGAAGCCGCGCTTCTTGCAGGAAAACGCCACCACCCGACTCTCACCGCAATCTTCGCAGCGCACCCGCAGGAACCCGTGAGCCAGGATGCCGCATTCGAGATAGGCGCGCAGCTCCTGCTCGACATGCCGGGGCAACTGACGATCGCAGGCGCGCAGACCTTCGAGGAAGGTCTCCAGGTGACCGGCCATGGCCTGATACAGAGGCTCGGTCTCCGGTGTGCGGCGGCAGTAGGCGACGGCGGGCATGCCGCGCCCACTGCAAGGGGCGAGCCAGTGGTGCGTCTGTCGGAGAAACCGTCAGCCGTGAACGTGTAAGACTGACACCTGATTGAGACAGTACTGGGTCGTGTTCCACACAGCGAGGCGGCAGTGTTCGACGTCGAGGCCGAACGGCACTATGCCAGTTTCACCAGCTTCTGCATCGACCTCAGCTCTCGCGGCGGATCCATCTGACTGCCGTAATCACTCCACGAGACCTCCGCCACGTAGATGTCACCGTGGGCATCGACGGCCAGTCCGTGTGGTGAGTAAAACCTCCCCGTCTCGTCCCCATACGACTGCCGGCCCGCCCGGCCCAGCACCTTTCCATCCAGCCTCATCACGGTGACCCGAGGCCCCAGGTCGGTGCCGGTATCATTGGAGCCGATGCCGCAGAAATACTCACCGAGATACGCCACCTCCTCGTTCCCCCGGGTGGCGATGTAGATCGCTGCGACTCTCGACAGGTTGTTCCACTGCGTCTCGTACTTGCCCGCGGGGCTGAAAATCTGCACCCGATGGTTCTCCCGATCGGCGACGTAGACCCAACCGTTCTTATCCGTGTCGATGTTGTGCACGATGTTGAACTGCCCTTCCCCGGTCCCGGACGCACCCCAGGAAAACAGGTACGTGCCATCCGGGCTGTACTTGTGCATGCGCGCATTGGAGTAGCCGTCGGCGACGTAGAAATCCCCCGTCCGCTTGTCGATCGCCACGTGGGCGGGCTTGCAGAAGGGCTCGCCACTCATTTTTCCAGATGGTTGATTGGGCGTGCCCAGCGTCATCAGCAGTTTTCCGTCGGGCGTGAACTTGCGCACCGTGCTGTCACCGTTGTCGACACAGAACACGGAGTCATCGGGGCCGATCGTCACCCCGTGGGGGTTGCCGAAGACGCCATCACCCCACCAGCTCTCCACGTTCCCATCCCGATCCAGCACCAGCATCGGATGCGTGCCGCGATTGAAGACGTAGACCTGGCCCTTCGAGTTCACCGCCACAGCCGTCGCCTCTTTGTAGTACCAGTCCTCGGGCAGATTGCCCCAGTTCTTACCGGAGACCTCGTACCTGTACTCGCCCTCCCCCAGGATTGCCGGGCCCGTGTCCACGACAGCGTCACGATTGAGGTTGAGACCGAATTCCCACGAATCTTTCTCGGCCATGCCACGTCCTCCTGCCTGGTTTCAGCGTGATGAATAGACGGCATTATGGGAAGTTCGCTGGCTGCAGACAAGCTCGGCGTTGGATGGCGCACGTCGACGACCTCCTCAATGTGGCGTTCGATCGACCCGTGCGGCAGACCGTAGCCCCGCAACGCAGGTGGCCGGAGTGCGCCGGTGCCGGCCCCCGCCAGAACCACCTGACCCCGTCCCCAACTCCCCCTATCTTCCCCGCGATATCCGACCACAAGGTCCGACCACGAGGTTCGACCACAAGGTCCGACCAGCAGACGTGACCGACGCAAGGAGAGACACCGTGTCCAAGAAGAGCCCGGAACTGCGCAGCAAGGACTGGTTCGGCGGCGACCCCAAGACCTCGTTCATCCATCGCAGCTGGATGAAGATCGAGGGCATCCCCGACCACGAATTCAACGGCAAACCCGTCGTCGGCATCTGCAACACCTGGTCGGAGCTGACGCCGTGTAATGCCCACTTCCGCGAACTGGCGGAGATGGTCAAGCGTGGCGTCTACGAAGCCGGCGGCTTCCCGGTGGAATTTCCGGTGATGTCTCTGGGTGAGCCCATCATGCGCCCCACGACCATGCTCTTCCGCAATCTTGTGTCGATGGATGTGGAGGAGTCGATCCGCGCCAATCCGATGGATGGCGTCGTGCTGCTGGTGGGCTGCGACAAGACCACCCCGTCGACGATGATGGGCGCCATCAGTTGTGATCTGCCGACGATCGTCGTCTCCGGTGGCCCCATGCTCAACGGCAAGTTCCGTGGCCAGGACATCGGCTCCGGTACCGACGTCTGGCGTTTCTCTGAAGACCTGCGCGCCGGCAAGATGACGTCAGAGGAATTCTCCGCCGCCGAGGCCTGCATGTCGCGCTCTGCTGGGCACTGCATGACCATGGGCACCGCTTCCACCATGGCCTGTATGGTCGAGGCTCTGGGCATGACCCTTTCCGGTGGGGCCGCCATTCCGGCAGCCGACTCGCGGCGCAAGGCGCTGGCCCAGATCGCCGGCAACCGCATCGTTGAGATGATCCGCGAGGACCTGCGGCCCTCGCAGATCCTGACGAAGCAGGCCTTCGAGAACGCCATCATGATCAACGCCGCCGTTGGTGGCTCAACGAACCTGGTCGTGCATCTGCTGGCTCTGGCAGGGCGCGCCGGCATCGACATCACCCTCGATGACTTCGATCGCATTGGCAGCAAGCTGCCCCTGCTCGTCAACCTGATGCCCTCGGGCAAGTATCTGATGGAGGATTTCTACTACGCCGGCGGCCTGCCCGTGGTCATCCAGGAACTCAAACATCTGCTGCACATGGATGTGATCACGGTGAATGGCCGCACCCATGCGGACAACACCGCGGGCACGCCCTGCTACAACCGCGATGTCATCGCCCCCTTCGATGCGCCCATCCAGAAGGAAGTGGGCATCGCCGTGGTCCGCGGCAACCTGGCCGTGGATGGCGCCATCATCAAGCCGTCGGCAGCGACGCCGGCATTGTTGCAGCACCGGGGCCGGGCCGTCGTTTTTGAGGACATCGAGGATCTGCATGCACGCATCGACGATCCGGATCTGGATGTCGACGAGAGTTGTGTGCTCGTGCTGAAGGGGGCCGGGCCCAAGGGCTACCCGGGCATGGCGGAAGTGGGCAACATGCCCATGCCGCAGAAACTGGTCGAGGCCGGTGTGCGCGACATGGTGCGCATCTCCGATGGCCGCATGTCCGGCACGGCGTACGGCACGGTGGTGCTGCACACCTCCCCCGAGTCCGCCATCGGCGGCACCCTGGCGCTGGTGCAGAACGGCGACATGATCGAACTCGACGTGGCTGGCCGCCGGCTGCACCTGGAAGTCTCCGATGAGGAACTGGCCAGACGTCGCGCCGCGTGGACACCGCCCGCACCCCACGACACACGTGGGTACGTGAAGATGTATGTCGACCACGTGCAGCAGGCGCATCTGGGTGTGGACCTCGACTTCCTGCAGGGCAAGTCAGGCGCCATTGTCACCCGCGAGGCCCATTGACAGAAAGGATCCCGCTGCCATGAACCCGAGCGGATGCGGGGGGCCCGATCCCCGCCTGCCACAAGGAGACCGAGACGGACGCCAGCGGCCGGCCTGTGATCGCCCCGGCCCATGATCTACGCCGTTCCCCTCAGCATCACCTCGCCCCTGCCGGGCAACCTTGGCGATATTCCGATCTGCGCCGAGATCGATTTTGCCGCGCTGCTGCAGACCCTGGCCGCTGGTGATCGGCGTCTCGATCCAGCGTCTGTCACGGTCCAGGATCTGACGGACGGTGCCGCCATCACCGTACATCTGGGCGAGGCCTTCGCCCACGGCGATGTGGGCCCCGTGGAGTTTGTCATTGGTGATCCCACCCACACACGGTACGAAATCCGTTTCGCCACCCTCCCGGCGGGTGCTGCGCGTCCGCCTC
>JAQCJA010000127.1 GCA_027593305.1 bacterium | reverse complement strand
CCCCGCCGATATCGACCCGCGCACCTTCGCCCTGTTCCATGCAGGGGAAGCTCAGCCCATCTACGTTCGTGGCGAGCAGGATGGCAGGTTTGACAGCGTCGACGAACTGCTGTTTCTCGGACGCTACCGCCGCGCGACATCACCAACGGGCGAGCGCGACCACGAGAGTGAGTACGGCCCCACCGATACCTACTGGCTCACCTGGGGTGCGACGCCGGGGCCACGCTTTGTCGAACGCGACGTCTCCCCCGTGCATGGGTACACCCCACGACTCTGGTATGAAGCGACGGCCCATTTTGAGGAAGACAGGGCTTTTGATGTGCTGGCTGCCGCCCCGGATTCGCTGGCGGACCGCTGGTTCTGGCAACAGCCCGGACGTTGGCTGCAAGCGGTAGACCCGGATCGACCCGCCAGCAGCACCTTCTTCGGTGACCTTACCGGTTTGTACGAAGGTGACAGCTACGGCGCCCGCGTCACCGTCGCCCTGCAGGGCCGTGTCGGGGAGGATTTCGGCGACCATCACACGACGATCAGCTTCAACAATGAACGCCTGGCCGAAGACTACTGGTCCGGACAGGTCTCGCATGTGGTCACCGCGACAGTGCCGTCGACGCTGTTGCGCGACCGCAACCGCATCCTGCTGCAGGCCCAGGCGGACCGCATTCGTTTTGATCAGTTGTGGTTCAACTGGTTCCGCATCGACTACCGACGGTCCTTCCATGCGCATCTCGGCTATCTGGCCGCCACAACACCGGCCACCCCCAGCGGCCAGCGCCTCACCATGGAGGGATTTGCCGATCCTGACGTACTGCTCTTCGACCGCAGCGGTCAGGGGCTGCTCACGGGCGCGCTCACAACAAGCGCTGATTCACTCATTGCCATCACCTTCGATGACGCGCCCGGTTCGCCGACGACCTACGTAGCCGCCGACCGGAGCTCCGTACGAACACCGGTGGGACAGCTCGATACCCCTTCTGATTGGCGCAATCCCGGCAATGGCGCCGACTACGTCATGGTCACACCCAGCGAGTATCTGGCTGCCGCGCAGCGACTGGCGCAGCACCGGCGGCAGGAGGGACTCAATGTCGTCGTCGTCACCTCGGAGGATCTCTTTGATGAGTTCTCCTTCGGGCGTTTCGATCGCGACGCCCTGGCACAGTTCGTCAGCTACAGCTACCACACCTGGCAACAGCGACCGGCGCTGCTGCTGCTGTTCGGCGATGAGACCTGGGACTACCGCGGCAAGTACACCGGGCGCCGCGACCAGCAGCTGATCCCAACGCTGTACTACCTGGCGCGGACCCGGGGTTATTCGCCGTCAGATTTCCGCCTGAGCCTCGTCGATGGTGATGATCTGCTGGCGGATCTGTCCATCGGCCGTCTCGCCGTCGACTCGGTGGAGGAAGCCGAGCGTGTCGTTGACAAGATCATCGCCTATGACAACGACCCGGTGCCCGGCGACTGGCGCAGCCGCTCCGTCTTTGCCGCCAACTGGCACGCCGTCAACGAATTCTCCGCGCCGCTGGATTCCATGGCGGCGCGATACACCGAACCCATTGGCCTGCAGTCGGTTCGACTCTACGCTGCCGATGAGTCACCCCTGCCAAATGCCCTGGGCCGACGTTTTCTGCAGGAACTCAACGACGGGGCGCTGATCGTCAACTTCTCCGGCCATGGCGCCGCCGGGACCATGCAGTACCTGCTCTCCACCCAGTTTCCCGAATGGGACTATCTGTCGCAGATCCGCAACGGCGGACGCCTGCCGCTGGTGCTGGCACTGTCGTGCCTCAATGGACTGTTTGTCGATCCCCACACAGAGGGTTTGAGCGAGCAACTCACAGAATGGCCCTATGGCGGTGCCATCGGCTATGTGTCGGCGACGGCGATCTCCTTCACATCGCAGAACAGCCTGCTGCAGGAGGGCCTTTACGCGCAGCTTTTTGCCGAGGGTCAGACCCAGTTCGGGCCCGTTCTCGACGTCGCCAAGGCGCGACTTCTTGCCGCTCACCCGGGCTGGGTCGATGTGCCGCAGACCATGCAGCTCACGGGTGATCCCGCCCAGAGACTGGCCCTGCCCACCGCTGCCGAGTACGTCGCTGTTGATCTTGTACTGCCCGATACAGCTGTCGTGCGTGGACGCACATTGCGGATCACGGCCGTGGTGGGCAACAACGCCCGCCTCGGACCGGCCGGCCCTGTGGTAAGCCTGGTCGGCCGCTCGCAGGATGGAGCCGTCGACACATTGCTGCGCCAGTTGCGGGCACCCTTTGCCGGTGTCGATTCTCTGCTGGTGGACTGGCCCGTCACCGTCAGTGGCAGGTACGAACTGAGTCTGGACGTGGATGGCAACCGGCTGCGTCGAACCCGGGACATCATCGACGCCCCCGTCGCCACCCCCTTTCTGCCGGCAGAGGGTGCCGTTGTCCCTCAGCTGGCCCTGCAGGCCCTGATGGCGGTGCACGCCGACGGCGGCCCGGCGGATGAGCACGCCGTGTTTGCCCTGTCACGGGATCTGAGCTTCACCGAGACGACCACGAGTTCCTCTGCCCCTGTCGCTGCCGAGGCGGGGCGGGCGGTCCATACCTTCACCCAATCGCCCCCTGGCGCCGGCCTGGACGCACCTGCGGACGCGCCCCTATTCTGGCGCGTGCGGGTCGTCGTCGATGGCGTCACCGGGCCCTGGTCTGCCGCCCGCTCGGTGCAGCAGGCGCCGGTGGCAGGTGCTGACACTCTCACCTGGCGGCAAGAGGGAGCGGCTCTGCTCCTTGGGCAAAGCAGCGCCCTGCAGCCTGCCAGGGGTGGGCTCATCACCGCCGCAGCCAGGCAGCCCTTCCGGCCATCGGCCGAGACACGGGATGACGGTTTCACCGTCGTTGCGCTCCCGGGTGCGGGCGTGCTGGCCACGGACGGCACCTATCTCTACGCCAAGCGCTGGTTCAATGACCCGTCCACGATTTACGAGGGTAGCGATCGGTTCACACGGATCGGCACCGGCTTCGGCGGCTCCATTCGCGGTGGGTACTATGGCGTCCTTTCTGACTCGACGACCGCGGGCATCTCGGCGACCTATCACAGTGATGGTTACATCTATTCCGATGCGGGACACCTGTTTGAGCTGGAGCGCATCGACCCGGTCACGGGACATCTCGATACCATCGCCGTGCCGGATGGGCTGCTCGACTGGGAGACCGGACTGGTACTCGGCGACAGCCAGCGAACTCCGGGACAAGTGCTGCACGCCATGATCACTTCCGATGGCCGACAGATCTACAACGTCTCCATGAGTTCGGCTCTTGGCACCCGTGTGGGCTGGGGGGTCCGCGTGTTCGATGTGGACAACAGCGGTTGGCATCTGGCAAGAGAGTTCATCGTGCCCCCTACCGAGACCGGTTTCAGTTTCCTCTGGACGGACGGCATTTTCGCCGACGGGGAGCGACTCTACTTGCTGGAGTACGCCGGTCAGCGGCGCATTCGCGCCGTCAGCGCCCTCGACGGGTCCTTCCTCGAGGAATGGACGTCGGATCAGGAGGTGACCCGCGTGATCACCGGTCAGTATGACTGGACGAATGATCACGTCTGGCTGGGGGACCTGCGGGGATCGGGTCTGTACCGCTATCGCCGCAGTGATGGCCCCGCCACGGGACAACTGCGCAGCCCCGACATCGGCCCCGCCGCCGCCTGGCACAGTGTGCGGGTAGCCGGCAACGGCATCCATCTGCGCATCGAAGGCCAGCGCACCGGAAACCGGGTTGAGGTCCTGCAGGACTCCTTGCCCGCAGGCGGCGTGCTGGACCTGACGGGGATCGATGCGACGCAGTTTCGCTACCTGCGGCTCGTGGCGCGGATTGATTCGGCTGCGGGATTGCTGACGCACTGGGGCGTCGGTTTTGCCCACGCCAGTGATCTGGAGGTCGCTGACGTCGTCGTCGACTCCGGCACCATTGCTGTCGCCGTGCGCAACCGGGGCCTGGCCCTGTCTGCCCCTGCCTCAGCCCATCTGCGGACGAAGTCGGGACACATGCTGGCAACGGGTCAGATCGGTGCCGTGGCAGCGGGCGATACGACGCTCGTGCACTTCGTCGAGCCACCGGAAGCTGCCACACAGGCCCTGCGTGTCTGGCTGGCGACGGGCGATGGTGATGCGGATCCGAGCAACGATCGGGCCGATGTCCCGCGCACATCCCCCCTGGAGCGGGTCGTGTTCCGCACCTGGCCACAGGGCCAGCGTCTGCGCGATGGCGACGGCGTGGCAGCGGCGCAGGCCGTCCTGGTGCAGGCCGCCGGCAGTGGACGGATCGCCCTGCGGGTCGACGGCGTGCCGACAACGGCCGACTCGAGCTGGCTGGAGATTGCCGGGGCCCGTGCCGTGCTGCGTCTGGCAGCGGGTCGACGACTACTGGGAGCCCAACTGCTGGGCGCAGACGGGGCAACACATGGCGCCCAATTGCGCCTCGAGGTCGCCGACGTGCTGGCCCTGCGCAATGCTCTGGCAGTGCCCAATCCCGTGGGCCGCGACGGCACGCAGTTTACCTGCTTCGTATCCGGCGCCTGCCAGGTCACTGTGGAGATTTACAGTGTCAGCGGCCGCCGCCTTCGGCGATTGGATCCCGTCGACACCGATGGTGGCTTTGTGGTGTTGCCGTGGGATGGTCGCGATGGCGGCGGACAACACCTGGCAGCCGGAAGCTACCTCTACGTCATCAGCGCCAGCCGCGACCGGGGCGCAGGTGGCAGCGGCAGTCCGGTGCATCGTGGTGTGGTGGTTGTAGCGCCCTAACAGGAACGGGGACAGTTGCCGTGGCAACCGTCCCCATTCCCCCGCCTCGCGGACGGAAATCGTCAGTGGACGCTCAGCTCGCCTGCTGACGAATCTTCTGCAGCCGCACGTCACGTTCTGCGTAGATCTTCTCGCGCACGTGATTCATCTCGTCAGCGAATTGCCGCTGATGTTCGGCAAAGGTCTGCGGGTCGGTGTCGGCCCGCATCTTCGCGATCCGTCCCTTGAGGACGATCTCCTGCTCAGCCCACTTGGCTTCGAATTCCTTGCGCACCTGGTCGATTTCCTCGACCTGATCGCGCGACAGTTTGGTTCCTTCGTCGACAAGATCGTCGGTCTTTTCGAGAGCCAGTTGCAGAGCTGATTTCATGGGTCTTCACGTTTCTCGCGGTTGCAGATCGTACCAAGGGCGAAGAAGCTAGTGACACGGAGGCCGAACTTCAAGAGAATTCGAAGTAGAAAGGGGGGCTGTCATGACCCAATGGAATGTTTACCTCTCCGGTGAGATCCACAGTGACTGGCGGGACCGCATCATTCGCGGTGCCGCCGCAGCCGGTTTGCCCGTGGAATTCTCTGCACCCGTCACCGACCACGCCGCCAGCGACGACTGCGGCGTGACGCTCCTGGGGGCCGAAGATCAGGGGTTCTGGAAGGACCGCAAGGGTGCCGGCGTCAATGGCATTCGCACCCGCACCTTGCTGCACAAGGCCGATATTCTGGTGATTCGCTTTGGCGACAAGTACAGACAGTGGAACGCCGCCTTTGATGCCGGCCTGGCCTGCGCTCTGGGCAAACCCTTCATCACGTTGCACGACGCTGACCTCACCCACGCCCTGAAGGAGGTGGACGCCGCCGCCAGTGCCGTCGCCGAGACCCCGGAACAGGTAGTGGAAGTTTTGCGGTATGTGACCACGGGCTAGGGGACTAGCGACCGAAGGCATCGGCGAAGATGAAAAAGTCGGAGAAGTCGACGACACCATCGCCATTGAGATCAAACCGGGCGTCCTCAGCAGAGACGTGCTGACCAAAGACGTCGGCGAACTGGAAGAAATCGGAGAAGTCGATGACGCCATCGCCGGAGAAATCGGCGGGATCGGCGGTGGTCTCACCAGGGGCCACCACCACCGTCAGTTGCAGAGCCCCGGCGCCGGCCAGTGCCAGCCGCCAGCCCGTCGACGCCACATGGTCTGCGGCCCGCAACTGCCCGTCGAACTGTGCCGATGTCACGGAATCGATGCCGCCCAGAGTGATGGTGTAGCCGCTGTCCGGTCCTCGCACAAAGCCGCTGAGCCGGTCTGCTGAGGCAGAGAGCAACACATCCACCGTATCGGTGGCGGCGATGCGCGCCACGCCCCCCACCTGCAATCGTGTACCATCCTGTATCGTCCACGTGTGCAGCCGATTCGACTCCCACCGAACCCAGCCGAAAGCCGCATCGGTGTTCACCGAGCCGCCACCACTGCTGTCGATGACGACACTGTTGGCGTTGGCGGCGCGCACCCACGTTACTTCCTCCACGCTGTCGGCACGTGTCACCCGGATCGCCTGGCCACCGGTGGCCTCAGCTGCCGACAACAGGGGCGCCTCGGCCGATGGGACCTGCGGGAACAACACCGCAAGAAACTCTGCCGTCGTCCCCGTCTGCTTGACCTTCAGGAAGGTGTGCGTTGGTTCTTCGAGAAAATCGAAGGAGTGGATGGTGTCGTCTTCGGCAAACGTGCGACCCGGAGCCGGCGTCAGATAGGCAAGCAGTTCCGCCTGCGGCCGCGTCCAGCGGGCCAGTGAGCCGGTGCGGGTATAGCTGCCGCCGCTGGTGCCGCCACCGTGCCCGTGCAGACGCCACTGGTAGGTGCGCACGGAATCAGATGCAGCTTCGTCGGCGATGACGAAGTACTCACGGTTGGCAAACAGTGTGCGACGGCGGAAGCGGGCCCCCAGATACGCGGCGCGCACCTGGGCATAGTCGCCGCCGGCATCGATCATCGTGTCCTCGATGAAGGCGTCTTCACCACCATCCACCGCGGCGCCGGCGATCCGATCGATGGGCGGCCCCTGCCCGTCGACCATGATGAGATTGTGCGCGTTGCCCCAGTTCACCTTGTCGTGGTTGGTGAAGTTGATGTAGCCACCATCGAGAGCCAGCATTTCGCCATGCGCGTAGAGGATGAAGCTGGTTTCGTCGGCGTGTTCGTGGCCAAAGCCCTGCTCGCGCGGGCGACCATGCTCCCCGCGCAGCAGCAGATATGTGGCCTCGGGGCTCCAGTCGGTGCGGAACACGGCGTCGCCGGCGGCGGGCATGAAGATCGTCGGCCCGCGATCCGGCTCCCGTGAACCGATGGTGTCATCGTAGTAAACGATCGCATCCGGCTCATTGAAGCCACGCACGTAGGGGCCGTTCTCGTTGTGCAGCCAGTCCCAGTGATGCACGGGACCATCGGCATCGACCGCCGCCAGATAGTGACCATAGGCATCGTCCAGATGGCCGTCGTCGATGTTGGGCCGGCGCCCACTGGGCAGCCGGATGTTCACCGACCAGTCGTGGGTCCTGTCGAGCAGGGGATCGGTGAACAGATCGATGGCGGACAGCGATCGCAGGGCAAAGGCGTAGGGCAGAAAAATGTCAGCGGCATAGCGCTGGTAGAACGGGCCCTCGGCGTAGCTGCCGTCCATTTCATCAATCATGTGGGTCAGAGATCGGGTTACCAGATCATACGCCCAAGCGGCCCACTGCTGTGGGCTGCTGCCGCCGGACCCGGGGTGGTCGGCCAGGGCGTAGGCGACCAGGCCCAGACTCCCGTAGAGTCGAATGTGCCAGTTGTCGAGGTGGGTCACAGACAGATTGCGCGGATCCGTCGTTTCGTGCAGGTGGATCTTCAGGGTCCCGAAAAATCCGAGATCGATCTCCTGCACGACGATGCCGTCGAACATGCGGTCCGCTTCGTCGGCGAGCAGACTCCGCACCGTCGCCAACGAGTCCGGGTAGCTGGACAGGAAGGGATGCAGCATGTCGTACGCCTGGGCGTACTGCATGACCACTTCACCCTCAAGGTGTGGTTCGCCCAGATCGCCGCCATCCCGCGGAAACTTCATGTCCAGCAGCAGACCGGCAGCCGTGTGGGCGAAGGTGCTGTCCCCTGTCATCCACCAGGCAAAGGCGGCAGCCTTGGCGTACCTCGCCTTGGTGCGTTCCTCGACGACGGGACTGGGTGGCTGCAAGGCCCGGTCGAGTACGGTCGCCCACCAGGTGGCATAGGGCGCGCGCGTGATGCGGGCCTGCAACAACGGGACCTGCTCGGCGGTAAACAGCAGACTGGGATGGACCTCGGCCGCCAGCGGTACCTGGGCGCCGCTGGCGGCGACCCGCAACAACAGCAGCAGAAATGCGAGGTGGATGCCCCTCACACCGTTGCTCCGGTCCGAGCCGTCAGAACAGCGTCAGAGCGCGGCGCAGATCCATCCCCCAGGCGAAGCCGAGGGAGATATAGCGCTTGCCCATCGACAGTCGCACGGATGCCGACCCGCCGGCATGGGACGGAAAGAACATGCCGAAGGTAGCGTAGGCGGTGCGTGGATCGCTGATGCGCCAGCCCATGCCGACATGCAGCGAACCGGGCTTGCTGCCGACGATGACCGTCGTCACCGGCAGGAAATTGATATCCGCCGACAACGAGCGCAGCAGATTGGTATCGCCAGCGCAACGATCGTAGGGGGCCAGTCGGTTGGTCGCCGTATCGACGCAGAGTTGTTGCCCGAAAGTTGTGTCGAAGTATTGAAAATACCGCGGATCCCGATCCGAGCCCTGCAGCAGGCCCAGATCCAGCACATTGATCGTGGCCATGATGCGGTACGAGGGCGCAATGGCGGTAAACCCCAGCGGCAGGCCCAGGCCGGTGCCCTCTTCGACATCGATGACACCCATGCCAACGGTGGCAAAAACGCCCCCCGGAGGTGTCTGGTCTTCGACGATGAGCCGTTGGGCGAGGCTGACGTTGGCTGTCGCCAGCAGCGTGAGCAGGATGGCAGCGGTGCGCCACCCCTTTGCTCCCCGCAGTTCAAGGCGCACGCTTAGGCCTCGCTTAGGCCCCGAGGATCGAGTCGACCTGGCGCTCAAAATCGGCCTTGTTCTTGACGATCTCCTCGACACTCTTCTGCAGGCGACTGGCGTATGGATCCATCACCGGGATCAGTGGATCACCCCCGTAGCCGATACCCATCGTGCGGACGGCGATGTCGGAGATGTGCACCATGGCTGCCAGACGGCGATGCTGCGTGGATGTGCCGGGTTGATGGTGCGACGTGATCGCCGTGCGGACCTCGCCCGGCAGGTCCCAGTGAATGGCCAACTCGCCGCCACAGTCGGCGTGGGTGATGCCGAGCAACTCGTACTCGGCGGCGAGAATGGAGATCTTTTCACTCTCCACGAGAGACAGAACCTTGGCGAAATGATCTGGAAAGCGGAACATGAACACCGCCTTGCCGATATCGTGCAGCGTGCCCAGTAGAAAGTGCGTCTTCTTTTTGTCGGCCTTGCCGATCACTTCCATGGCCATGCCGGTTGCCAGGGAGTGTTTCCACAGATCGTTCATGGTGAAGGCGGCCAGGGCGGGGTTTTCCTTTTGCTCACCAAAGACGTTGTAGATCACCGCAGACTGGACCACTTTGCGGATGACACTGACCCCGAGAAAGGCCACCGCCTGCGACATCATGTTGCCCTGAAAACCGAAGTAGGCGGAACGACAGGTGCGCATGACCTTGGCCGACAGCGCCGGATCCTGCTCGAGGGTGGACGACACGGCTCGCATGTCGACCTCCTCATCGGCCTTGCTCAGCAGGGCCAGCAGCTTGCTGTGCGCCGCCGGCATGGCGGGCAGGTTGGACAGGTTCTTGATTTCGTCGCGGATCTCCTGGTGCGTCGGTTTCTCGATTTCGACGCCGCTTTCCAGGATGTCTGTCAGCTTTCTCATCAACGCCGAGAGCGTGAAGGGCTTCAGCAGGAAGTGGTTGATCCCGGCCGCCTGCCCTTCCTTGATGACGAGCTGCGCATCTTCCTTGTCCTGGGGCAGGCCGATGACGACGGGTATCTGGTTGTATTTCTCGTGCATGCGCAGGATTCGTGCCGTCTTGACGCCGCCCATGGGCACGGCGTTGTCGAGCAGGATGATATCTGCCCCCGCCTTGCGCAGCTGCAGCACGGCTTCGGGGCCGTTGCGACAGTCGTTGACCTCGTGCCCCTTCTCGCGCAACTGGGCACAGATCAGCCCGCCGATTTTCTCGTTCTTCTCTACAACCAGGATCTTTGCAGACATGATAGTGGAGAGAGTGGCTGGCAGTGGGCTTGGGGTGACAGGTAATCTGGCAGAAGGTGCCAGAGCCTTGTAAAGGTAAGGTTGCACCCACCCCCATCAAGGGCGGCAGAACGTTGAACCGGCGCGCCTTGCTGGTGGCGCGCCGGTCCGGGATCGAGGCAGAACTCGACTTCAGGGCTCGAAATCGGAGTTTGTTTCAGAGTTCGTCTGCCAGTTCCTCCAGGTGCTCGTATCGCGACGGATGGCGCAGCCGACTCAGGGGGCGCTCCTTGATCTGCCGAACTCTCTCGCGGGTGACACCGATCATCTCGC
>JAQCJA010000126.1 GCA_027593305.1 bacterium | reverse complement strand
AAGACGACGACTGCAGTCAATCTGTCTGCCTGTCTGGCCAATGACGGCAATCGCACTCTGCTCATCGACATAGACCCCCAGGCCAATGCGACGAGCGGTTGTGAAGCCGGCATCGACAACCACGACGGTTCGGTCTACGAAGTTCTTCTTGGTCACGCCCCCCTCGAAGCAGTGATCTGCTCCACCGGCATCCCTGGTCTTGATCTGGCACCATCGCGCATTTCCCTGGCGGGTGCCGAAGTCGAAATGTCTTCCGTTCTCGGGCGTGAAAAGCGTCTGACGGAGGCCCTCGAAACGGTACGATCCGACTACGACTTCATCATTATCGACTGTCCGCCGTCCCTGGGACTGCTCACGGTGAACGCCCTGACAGCGGCAGATTCCGTGCTGATTCCGGTGCAGTGCGAGTACTATGCCCTCGAGGGCCTGAGCAAGCTGCTCAACTCCATCCAGCTCGTGCAGCGCTATCTCAACCCGACCCTCGAAATCGAGGGGGTGCTGCTGACCATGTACGACGAGCGTCTGCAGCTGTCGAAGCGAGTCGCCGCCGAAGTAAAGTCGTACTTCAACGACAAGGTCTACGAGACGGCGATCAAGCGAAACGTCAGCCTCGCCGCCGCGCCAAGTTTCGGGCAGCCCGTGATCCTGTACGAACCGCGTTCGACGGGTGCTGACAACTACCGGCGTCTCGCCAGCGAAGTCGGTCACTCGCATGCGGCGGCGCTGGCCTGATCGACTGCCCCTTCACCTTGTCGCACCGCAGGATTCTGCCATAGAACGCCGCACATGAGACGTGTGGCGTTTTCTCGTTCTGCCGGAGAAGTCTGCTCCATGATCATCGTTGACACGCACTGCCACGCCGGGCTGCAGAAATACGAGCCGGCGGAGTCGCTGCTGCGACACATGGAAACCTCGGGCGTCGAGCAGGCGGTACTCATCCAGTACGGTGGCAATACGGACAATTCGTACCTGGTGGATTGCCTCGCGCGGTATCCGGGCAAACTGGCAGCGGCCATGATTGTCCCCGATGACGATGACGGCACGGCTGTGCGTGACTGGGCGGCACAGGGGATCCAGGGCATTCGTCTGCGCGCCAACGCTCGTGCCACCGCGGCAGATCCATTGGCTCAATGGCGTGCCGCCAGTGAACTCGGGCTCATCGTCAGCGCCCCGTGCCGACCGGCATGGTTGCTTTCGGCAGCATTCGACGAGGTGATCGAGACATTTCCAGATCTGCGCATCGTCATCGAACACCTGGGTGGCGTGGGCCCGGACATCGTTGCACCGTACGAAGAATTCCGTCAGGTACTGGCCCATGTCTCGGCCCACCCGAATCTGTCGATGAAGCTCCCCGGATTTGGTGAGTTCTGTCCGGTGCCGCTGCCTTTCGATCCGATCCCGCCGTTGGCTCGACTGGCACTGGATGCCTTCGGACCGCAGCGCCTGATGTGGGGATCCGACTATCCTCCCGTCAGTTCACGCGAGGGCTACGACAATTCCCTGCGTGTTCCCCTGGAATACTTCGCCGACCTCAGCGCCGCCGATCGTGGTGCGATCTTCGGCGCTACGGCACAATCCGTGTGGGGGTTGTAGGCCCGGAGCAACAGATCAGGCAGGACGCAGGACGCAGCTCTTCAGCAGCGGCGGGACCCCGGCGGCCTGGCAATCCTGGCCCGCACCGGGCGCTGACTCGATCGTGCCGCCGATTCCACGCACAACGGACTCGAAGCGTGCCTGTGTCCAGCCTTCGAAATTGCATGACACAAGAACCCAGCCCCCCGGTTCGAGGATTTCCCGGCATTCGCGCACAAGTTCCTCCAGGTCCTGTTCGACACGGAACACCCGCCGGTTGCTGCCGCGCCCGCGACCGAAAGAGGGGGGATCACAGATGATGCCGTCAAAGCGGCGGCCTTTCCTGCGGCAGCCGGCAACAAGGAGGCGGGCATCCACAGCGCTGTACTGCACACGGTCCGAATCCAGGCCGTTGAGTGCCGCATTGACGCGTGCCCAGTCGAGATAGGGGGGGCTGACGTCCACCTGCACGACCTCCAGCGCGCCGCCGGCCAGGGCGGCGAGGCCGAAGCCGCCGGTATAGGCGAACAGGTTCAGGATGCGGGCGCCCTGTGTGTGCTGTCGCACCCAGGCGCGATTGTCGCGCTGATCGAGAAACAACCCCGGCGACTGCCCCGTACCGGCCCGCAGCTCAAAGAGCTGCTGGTTTTCTGTTGCGCGCCAGGACCTGGGGGCGTCAGCCGACTCCGTGTGTTGCCCTGGTTGTGGATGGCGGCCCCGATCGCGCATGGCATGCACGTGCCAGTGGCGGGCGCCTGCCGCCCGCGTAAAGGATTCATACAGCAGCTGCCGGGCTGCTGCGGGCTGCCCGGTCGCATACTCGTAGAACCAGCAGACAGAGCCGAAGCGATCACAGCGCAACGACGGATCTTCGCCATGCAGAAGGCGCACGCACATGTCCGGGTCCTGCAGATCGAAATGCCGCTGACGGTGTGCCAGAGCATCCTGCCAGGTGGTTGGCAGAAGGCTCACGATTGAGCTGCCGTGTGCATGCGGTGTCGTCGGATCCGGTCGTGCAGAGTGGAGCGCTTCATCCCAAGTTGACGGGCCGCAGCGGACAGATTGCCCCCGGCCTGCTGCAGGGCCGCCTCCAGCCGCGTGTGTTCATCAACGTCTGGCGGCCCTTGCCGGACACGCTCCCCCTCCCCCCGTGACACGGCGGACCACAGGTGCTGGGCTGTCAGCACCGGCCCGTCACAGAGCAGGATGGCGCGTTTCATAACGACGCTCAGTTCGCGCACATTGTTGGCGCGCCAATCGCAACTGCACAGCCAGGCACGGGCGCCCTCACCGAGTGTGTCGATGTGCCGCCGATCAAACAGATCTCGATAGAGGTGCAGGAAATGATCGGCCAGATATGGGATGTCACGGCGTCGCTGCCGCAAAGGTGGCAGATCGAGAACGAAGTCAGCGAGGCGGTAGTAGAGATCGACACGGAAACCTTCGTGACCCATGGACACATCCAGATCCCGATTGGTCGCCGATACCACGCGTACATCGACGGCCACTTCCTCGGACCCACCGACGGGCCGCACGAGACGCTCCTGCAGGACTCGCAACAGTTTGGGTTGCAGGCGCGGAGGCAACTCTCCGATCTCATCAAGAAACAGAGTGCCCCTGTGGGCCTGCTCGAACAAGCCTGCACGGTCGTGCGTGGCGCCCGTGAAGGCGCCGCGGCGGTAGCCGAACAGATCAGCTTCGAGCAGGCTCTCCGGCAGGGCGGCGCAATTCACTGCCACGAAGCTGTGTCCGCACCGCAGGGGATCGGCCTCGTGCAGAAGCCGGGCAATCAGCTCCTTGCCGGTGCCGCTCTCACCTCGAATCAGCACATCGACGGCCACGCCAAGCACGCGCCTGACATCGTCGATGACCGAGCGGAGCCCTTGCTGGGCCTCCAGCAACTTGAGTATGGAGCAGTCTGCCGTCGTCTGGCGAGGGGCGTGGTTCATCATGGGCATCAATATGCCCTTGCCTGCAGCGGCCCTCAAGCGTCATCCCTTCCGTCATGGCGCAGTTTCCGCGAGGCCCCGACATCGGCCGCATGTCGGCCGGTACCGACAGGCACGGCAGAGTACCGGCCGGCAGATCTGTGGGCCTGCAGACCACTGACCGGGTCCGCAGGTACAAAGATCGCTGAGGCAGCCGACAGCACCGACTCATTGCTGTGCCACTGACATGGAGCCTCGTCGTGCATCAAGCCCATAGCGTCAACCAGTCCTTCGCTGATGCCCCACCCATCCCACGCGCGGTCTCTCCGGGACCTGTACCGGCGATGCTGACGTCGGCCAATCTTTATATGCGTCGCCTGGTCGCGCAGTTGCAGCGTGTTGCCCGTGAAGAGGCGACAGTACTGCTCACGGGTGAGAGTGGCACCGGCAAGGGTGTCCTGGCTCGAGCTGTCCACGACCACAGCGTGCGGGCCGACGGCCCGTTCGTCGAGGTCAACTGCGCCTGCCTGCCGGAAAGCGTTCTGGAGTCGGAGTTGTTTGGCCACGAGAAAGGAGCGTTCACCGGTGCCGTGCGCCAACGGTGTGGGCGCCTGGAGCAGGCGCGCGGCGGCACGCTGTTCATCGACGAAGTCGGGGTGGCAGAAATGCGTGTGCAGACGCGCCTGCTTCGTGTGCTGCAGGAGCGCCGATTCGAGCGTGTCGGTGGGGATCGGACTCTGGCGGCTGATGTGCGTGTTGTGGCGGCAACGAATGCCGACCTGATGGCACAGGTACGGGCGGGTCGCTTCCGGGAGGATCTGTACTACCGTCTGCATGTTGTGCCATTTGAGTTGCCATCTCTGCGCGAACGCCGTGAGGATGTGCCGCTGCTGGCGCGGCACTTTCTGCAGCGTCGCCATCACGTGCGATCGTGCCAGATCGATGAGGCTGCGCTGCAACTGTTGAGCGCCTACCCGTGGCCGGGAAACATCCGCGAACTGGAGAATACTCTGGAGCGAATGGCGGTCCTCGGAGGCGCGCAGTTGACTGCGGATGATGTGCCGGATGACATCCGCCGCTGGCGCGAACATCAGGATCCGGAACAGCTCTGTGACCTTGGAGCCGTCAGCTACCGCGAGGCTCGCGAATGGTTTGACCGGAGATTTCTGTGCGCGGCGCTGCGGCGCCACAATGGCGTGCTGGCAAGGGTCGCCGATACCATCGGCATGTCACGCAAGTACCTCTACACGCGCCTGCAACGGCTCGATATCGACATCGGAGATTCTCGCACGAGTGATCGCGCAAATGTGCGACCCCTACAGGACTGAATCGGCGCTGGCGGGTTGGAAGCGTTTGAGCTGTTCTCGCAGGTAGTGATAGTGCTCGCCATCCTCGGGCTCCAGTTCTATACAGCGTCTTATGACGGCCACCGCCTGTGGCGTGCGACCCTTGCGGAACAGCACCTCGGCGTAGGTGTCGAGAAAGACCACATTGTCGGCATCGGTCTTGACGGCCCGCAAAGACAACTCATAGGCGCGGTCGAGATTGAGATCTGCCTCCGCGTAGGTCCAGGCCAGGTTGTTGAGCGTCAGCGGTTCGGGGTGTTCCATGATGGCCCGCTCGTAGAACACAATCGACCGGGAACGATCCCCTGCGTTGTAGAACGCCATGGCGATTCGTGACGCCGTGATGCCTGGGGCCTCACTATGCGCAACGGCCCGCTCGAAGAAGACTTCCGCCGCCTCGGGCTGCTGCAGTCGCAGATGCAGTTCCCCTGAGGCGACGAGCAATCGGGGGTCATCTGGTGCGTAGCGCAGGGCATCGCCGAGAACACGTCGCGCATCATTCAGACGCTCCTGCGCGGCATAGACACGGCTGAGTTCGAAGTGGGCGAGTATGAGGTCCTCTGTCGGCGCCGCGGAATCCGGATCTGCGACGGCCGATTCAAGCAGCAACAAAGCCTGCTCGTCGTGGCCGACGGCACGGTGCGCCCAGCCGAGATTGAGCGTCAGCAACCAGTGTCCGGGGCGTTCGACAACAAGCCGCTGCAGCACCTCCAGGGCAAGGTCCTCGCGATCAGCGTCGATGCATATGGAGCGCAGCGTGCCATACAATCTTGGATCGTCCAGATCCAACTCCAGGGCCTGCTCGACAGCGGCGGCGGCCGCCTCTGCCTGACCGAGCCCGGCCAGGGCCAGGGATGCGATGACTCGTGGTGTCGGATCGTCCGGCGACTCGCGGATGGCGCGTTGCGCCTCACGCAGGGCTCGCGCATCCTGTCCGTGGTCGAGGAAGTGTGCCGCCAACTGGTCGTGTGCCACCCCCGGAACGCCGCATTGGTTCTGCACGACAAACACGCCGAGGGCGGCCAGCAGCCAGCCACTATGGCGCAGGTACTCAAGGCCGGTGCGCAGACGTTCGCGACGGGCGAACATCAGTACTCGTGTCGGTGGGCGTAGATGTGCAGCAGCAACCCCACGGCCAGACAGTTGGTCAGCAGTGAGGATCCTCCATAACTGAGAAAAGGCAACGGCAGACCGGTTACCGGCATGACGCCGATCGTCATGCCGACGTTGACGAATACGTGGAAGGCGAGCATCGATCCGAGACCCACAGCCAGCAGACTGGCAAAGCGATTGTTGGCAACCGTGCCGACGTAGAGGCAGCGCCAGATGACGAACAGGAAGAGCGACAGGACAAAGATGGAGCCAACGAAACCCAGTTCCTCACCAATGACGGAAAAGATGAAGTCCGTATGTGCCGCTGGCAGAAACTCGTACTTCGACTGCGTGCCCTGAAGGAAGCCTTTCCCTGTAGGGCCACCGGAGCCAATGGCGATTTTCGACTGGATGATATTCCATCCCGATCCGAGGGCGTCACTCTCCGGATTGAGGAACGTCATGATGCGAGCCTTCTGATAGCCGCGAAGGAAATTGGCCCACAGGTAGGTCGTTACCAGACCGGCAGACAGGTTGACACCCAGCAGGGTAAGGGTCACCCACAGGCGTGCCAGCAACAGCTGAATGATGACCGAACTGAGGATGATGAACAGGGCGAAGACGATAGGCGCCTGGTCCTGCCACAGGGGCTCAAAACTGAAGACCACACTCAGCATGGGTGCTGTCAGAAAGAAGACGTGTAACGGGCGCATACCTGCCCAGTACAACATCGGGATCAGGGCGGCGCCGAAGGACACTGCTGTGCCGAGGTCGGGCTGACGGGCGACGAGGCCCATGGGCAGAACAGCCAGCAACACGGCCAGGACGATGGCGCGGGGGCCGGAGACACGCTCCGACGACTGGTCGCCGAGGAAGCGGGCAATGGCCATGATCGTCGCGATCTTGGCGAACTCCGCCGGCTGCAGACGAAGCGAACCAATGGCCAGCCAGCGCGCCGGGTTGCCGGTGCCCCACACGAGGACCACGACGAGCGACAACATGCCGAGGCCGTAGAGTGGGTAGGCCAGGTCATAGAACAGTTTTTCCGGGACGTAGACGATGGCTACGGCCACAAACACGGAGATGACGGCATACAGGCCCTGACTGCGCCACACATCGGAGCCACTGGCGCTGTAGACCATGGTAACACCAAAAGTGACCAGCATGGCGACGGCAACCAGCAGGCCGAGGTCGAGTTCACGACGCAAGATCAACTGCCTCCACGGTGGCGGCCATCAAGATCAACGGCCATGGCGCCGTGGCGGGCCTGGTCGAGGAAGTATGCCTCCATCACGGCGCGGGCGACAGGTGCCGCATGTGTGCCGCCACCGCCACCCCCTTCGATGAGAATGGCAACGGCGATTTCCGGCTCGTCGTACGGCGCGAAGGAGACGAACCAGGCATCATCGTCCGCACGCGGGCCCTGAGCCGTACCGGACTTGCCAGCCAGAAGAATGCCCTCGATCTGCGCCCGCTTGCCGGTGCCATGATCACCGTAAACCACCCGGTACATCGATCGCCGCACAATGTCGAGCGTCGCATCGGAGACACCCTCGATGCGTACGGGGGGCGGTGCGTCTCCCTGCAGATGCGGAGTAACCAGGTAGCCGCCATTACCGAGGGCCGCCACATAGCGGGCCATCTGCAGTGGCGTCACCAGCATGGCTCCCTGCCCGATCACCAGGTTCATGAGGTGTCCCGTGACCCAGCCATCACGTTCCTGATGGTAGCGCCGATCCGGCAGAATGCCCGACAACTCCGATGGCTCCAGATCAACTCCGGTAGGTGCGCCAAAGCCGAAGCGCGCCGCATAGTCGTGCCACGCCTCTATGCCAAGGATCTGCGCCAGATGATTGAAGTAGATGTTGCACGAGACCTCGGTCGCTTCCAGCAGGTTCAGTTCGCCGTGACCGTCGCGGTTGAGACAACGAAAGACGACATCGCCAACCTGCAGGGAGCCGGCGCAGGCGGCAAACGTCGACAGCGTGTCCGTGACACCACTCTCCAGAGCCGCCACGGAGGCGATCATTTTCAGCGTCGATCCAGGCGGGTAGCCACCCTGGATGCCCCGGTTGAGCATGGGTTTTCTGGGGTCCTGTATCAGCCGCTGACGCTCTGCCTGCGAGCCATAGGAGACAAACACATTGGGATCGAAGGACGGATGACTGACGAGAGCGAGAATGGCGCCGTTGCGGGCGTCGAGGGCCACGACACTTCCCGCAAGCGAGTCGGGCAGGGCGTTGACGGCAGCCAACTGGATGTCGACATCAATCGTCAGCTTCAGGTCTCGCCCCGGGCGTGGTGCGCGCTCGCGATCCGGGAAAGGATGTTCCTTGATGACTCTCTCGCGTACATCGACCTCGAGATAGCCGACGCCATCCCAGCCTCTCAGGCTGTCTTCGTAGACGCGCTCGAGGCCCGTCTGTCCGACATAGTCACCGGCAATGTATGGACGCCCTCCCGGGCCTGTCAGATCATCCTGCTTCTCGCCCAGATAGCCGATCAGGTGGGATGTCAATGCCCCAAAGGGGTAGAAACGCTGCGGTTCAATCTCGACGTCAAGAGGCCACTCGTCCCGCAGGCGCTCTTCGACGATGGCGACAGTGGGAAAACTGACGTCCCGCTTCAGGCGTACCGTGCGCTCACGCCCACGCTTGCCAAGCTTGACGGACTCGCCCGTGGCCTCCTCAAGGGCGGCAATGGCCTGGGCATCGCTCTCACGCGAGCCGCGGATCAGCTGAATGCTGTAGGCGGCGCGGTTGCGCGCGATGACTTCACCATCGCGATCGAGGATCAGACCACGCGGCGCCTTCAATCGCTTCTGGGTGATGCGATTGTCCTCCGACTCCTTGGCATAATCATCGGCGGTGGTGATCTGCAGATGGAACAGGCGCAGGAGGAGGATGGCAAACAGCAGACCTGCGAGAGTCATCAGGCCACGCAGCTTCCGTGCCCAGTCCTCAAGGACTTCGGGGTCCATAGCGATGACCTAGGTGGGAATCAGTTGGCGCCGGAGGCGCAACAACCAGGCGATGAAGATCGCGATCACACCGGTGTAGAGGGCCCGACCGATGCCGAAGCGCATCAACAGGTAGGGCACGTCGGACATCGAGGCGGCGCCGGATCCAAGGTAGTAGATGACGTCGTGCGCGAAGACGGCGACAACAACAACAGCAACCTGAACTTGTGCCGTGTCGGCCAGAATCCCGCCGCGACCGAAGCCTACGCCGAAACCCACGAGTGATTTTGCCAGAGCGTTCAGCCCGAGGTCCTGGGGTGAGTAGGCATCCTGGCACAGGCCGATGGCAAAGCCGAGCAAGGCCGCTTCCACGTGGCCCCCAAGCAGGGCGATGAAGATGACCGCGAGCAGCACGAGATCGGGCTGTATGCCGCCGATCTGCAGGTGACGGACCCACGTGGTCTGCAGAATGAAGACCAGTGCCAGGTACAGGATATGTCGCAAGACCGTGAGCATGGCAGCCGGGTTGCCCGCTAGTCCAACTGGCGGCCGGGAATGCGCAATTCCATTCCCGTCAGAAGTGTCGACGACAGACTCATGTTGTTGTGCCTGGCGATCTGGTTGGCGTCGAGGCCAAAATGACGGGCAATGCTGTAGAGCGTGTCACCACGGACAACGGTGTACGAATTCCCCTTGGCTGCAGGTGCAGCACTGACAATCAGCGACTGACCGGGACGAATCATGTCTTCTGCCAGACCGTTCCACAGCTTCAGGTCTGCCACATCAATCGCATGGATGCGAGCGATGGTCCACAGGTTTTCGCCACTGCGGACGGTGTGCACGGAACGGCCGTTGGCGTCGGTTCCGACGGGAGACCGCTGGCGTGTTGTCAGCACCTGTTGGCCGACCTTGAGCGTCTGACCAGGCCGGATGACATCATCGCCGAGGGCGTTCCAGACGCGCAGATTCTGCAGTGAGACGCTGTACTTTCGCGATATCGTCCACAGGGATTCGCCGTTGTGCACGGTATGCGAGCCGGACCCCGGTAGCGCGACCTGTCCACCCACGATGGGAATGACGATGACCTGACCGGGGCGTATCAGCGAGGCATCGGCCAGGCCATTGGCGTCGGCCAGATCGCCTGCAGAGACGCTGAAACTCCGGGCGATGGTCGACAGGTTGTCACCCCGCGAAACCTTGTACTCATAGACTCCGGAGCGCGCCGACTTCGGCATGCGGTTGAAGGACGTCAGAAACCTCCCGCCCTGTCCCGAGGGCACGTTGAACACATACCCCTCTTTGGGACGGTGGGGCGTGAACACATTGAGCAGTTCGGGATTGAGCACCCGGAGGTAGTCAATGTCCTTGATGCCCAGGAGCCGCGCCGCCGTATTCAGGTCGATCAGTTCCGTCAGCTTCACCTGGTCCCAGGTGACCGGCTCGTCGACGGCCGGCGTTTCAAAGCCGAAACGCACCGGATCCTTGGCGATGACTGCCGCCGCCATCAGCAATGGTACATAATTACGAGTCTCACGTGGCAGGTC
>JAQCJA010000125.1 GCA_027593305.1 bacterium | reverse complement strand
CCCTCAGCTGCGGGGTCGCACCCCCCGCCGCCACAGCCTTGCGGACTTGCTGATCGTCGCCGGTCACACTTCGTTTCCTGCCTAGGTCCCACCGCCCATGCAGATTGGTGAACTCCATGCAGGATCCAGTACAGAACCCGGGACACTTTCTTGCAGGGATTGCCGGGGTGGTGCGCAATCGCGCCGGCCAGTACCTGCTTCTCAGACGTTCGGCAGATCGGGATTTCAACGCCGGTGTCTGGGAGTGTGTCACCGGCAGAGTGAATCAGGCAGAAGGTTTCGAAGACGCCCTGCACCGGGAGGTGATGGAGGAAACGGGGTTGCATGTGCGCATCGATCTGCTCATCGGGCTGTCCCACTTTTACCGGGGCGAGCCCGTCGCCGCCAACGAACTGCAAGGCGTGGTCTTTGGCTGCTCGATCGACGGTGACGAGACCCTTCGCCATGGTCTCGAGCACGCCGAACACCTGTGGGCCCATGCGCCAGCGGCTCTGCAGATGCTGACGGCGCCGGACGCGGGCACCCGGTGGTTGCGACGAACCATCGAGCGGGCGGAGTTGCTCTACTCGGCTCTTCCGGCGGCATGGCCAGCGGTCCACGCTTCGGGTGTCACGCTGGATGCAGATGGACCGTCGGCCAACGGGCCGGCTGTGGGACCGAGTACAGTCTGATGGCGATGTGCCACCTGGCGCGACACCCTCTGGTCGCGGCTGGTTCACTGAGGCCCATGACGGCAGCCAGGGATTGATCCATCAGTACTGCAGATCCAGCAAGAGACCGATCACCGGTCACAATCGGCACGCGCCGCGAGCTTTTCGTCGACTCGCTGTTGATCGAGACCTTGAAAGGCGCGACGCTGCAGATGCACGTGCCGCAGCCACGGGAAGTCGTCCTGCAGCACAATACGCCCTGGGAGGGTCCATTCAGCCTGTATCACACCGTCATCCGCGATGGCGACCGATACTTGCTGTACTATCGCGGCTGGCGGCTGCCCGAGGAACCCTTCACCCATACCTTCGCTCCCTTCCTCGACGACCGACCGGGTGTTGCTCGCGAACACCGCTTCAAAGCGCTCGCCCGCGATTTCGACGGCGAGCGCACGACCAGAAACTCAGTACTCCATGCCTTTGTCAACGCCGACGGCATTCAATGGGAACGACTCAGCGACGGGCCGGCCCTGACCGACGGCACCTTCGATTCACAGAATGTGTCCTTCTGGAGCCAGGCAGAGGGCAAGTAGGTCGCCTGCTATCGCACGTTCATTGATACGGACGCCTTCGCCTCCGGCACCACAGGGGCCACGACCCGGGTCCGTCGGATCCGCTCGATCATGCGTGCCACCAGTGACGACTTCCGCACCTGGGAGCCGGGGCGTGCTGATGGACTATCGCACCGGGGAGCGCCCCGCACCGGTGGAGGAGTTCTACATCAACCAGACGCGCCCCTACTTCCGGGCGCCACACATCTACGTGGCCCTCCCCGCACGGTTCATGGATCGCCGCCCTGCCATCAGCGCCGAGGAAGCCGCCGCCATGGGCGTACACGCGACCCAGTTGGCAGCGTGCAGCGATGCCTGCTTCATGACTGCGCGACCGGGCAACAACTGGTATGACCGAACATTCATGGAGGCCTTTGTCAGGCCACGGATCGGCGCCAGCCACTGGTCGGCCCGCTGCAACTACCCGTCGACGGGGTGGTGCAGACGGGCCCGGAAGAGATGAGCATCTACATCGCCGAGCAGTACGCGCAGCCGGGCAATCAGGTACGGCGCTACAGCCTGCGACTGGACGGATTCTCGTCCGTGCACGCAACCCATGGCGGCGGCGAACTGCTCAGCAAGCCGCTGCTGTTTACCGGGCAGGAGTTGGAGCCCAATTTTGCCACCAGCGCCGCCGGCAGCCTGCGGGTCGGAATTCGTGATGGGGCGAACCGACCGATCCCCGGCTACAGTCTGCGCGAAGCTGTCGATGTGCCCGGCAACAGGATCGCCGGTCGCGCCGAGTGGAAGAGTGGCACGAATGTGGGATCCCTGGCGGGGCAGCTGGTGTGACTTCGGTTTGTCATGCGTGATGCCGATCTGTACAGCATTCGTTTTGTCGCCGCAGAATAGGCCGGAGCTGACGTCAACGGGAGAGTTGTCCTATGTACCGTTCGGAATACCTCGATGTTCAGGACAGGAAAATGCACACGCTCCTGTTCTCACCCGAAGGCCCGGGTCCACACCCTGGCCTCGTCATCGCCCAACACTTGCCGATGGTGAAGGGCTGGAGAAGGATCCCTTCACCATCGGCGTCGGGGAACGGTATGCGGCGGCCGGCTACGTCTGCGCCATCCCCTTTCTCTTTCACTGGTGGCCGGAGGACGAAGATGTCGCCGTCAAGCGCGAGGGTTTCCGCGATGACTGGACCGTCGCCGACCTGACAGCGGCCCACGCCTGTCTTGCCGGCATGGAATCTGTCGACGCGGACCATATCGGCATTGTCGGTCACTGCTGGGGTGGCCGCGTGGCCTGGCTCGGGGCGTGCAGCAACGTCGGGTTCCAGGCGTCGATCATCTGCTATGGCGGCCGTGTCAAAGTGGCCTTTGCCGATGGTGGTACACCACCCATCGACCTGGCCCGTCAGATCAACTGCCCGGTGATGGGCGTGTTCGGCAATTACGCTCAGGGACCGTCACCCGAGGATGTCGACGACTACGAGGCGGCCCTGAACGAAGCCGGAGTCCCCAACGAGTTCCATCGGTATGATGGTGCAGGCCACGGTTTCCAGGATGCGGGCAAACCGGAGCGTTATCGTCACGAGCCATCCGAAGATGCCTGGACCCGGCAGATTGCCTTTCTCGACCGAACTCTGAAGTAGGAGCAGACGCGCCTATCAACCGGGATACGGCGAGGGGACGATCTCGTTGAGCGCCACACGATCCTCGAGGCTGACCTCCCAGTCGGCGCTGGCAGCGTTGGCGATGACCTGTTCCGGTTTGGTCGCCCCGGCGATGATGGAAGCAACCGCCGGTTGTGCCGCAAGACCGGCAATGGCCACGTCGAGCAGAGAGCGGCCTCGCGCTGCAGCGAAGCTCTGCAGTCGGTCGAGGATGTGGAAATTGGTATCGGTAAGTGGCCCCGTCCCGCTGGTGGTACCGGCGAGCCGCGTGCCGTCCGCAGGGGTTTCACCACGACGGTACTTTCCCGTGAGGAAACCTGATTCCAGCGGGAAGAAGGGAATGATGCCGACACCGTAGGCTTCGCAGAACGGCGTGACGTCCCGTTCGACGTCACGCTTGAGCAGGTTGTAGTAGTTCTGCACCGAGACGAAGCGGTTCAGGCGCTGGTTCCGCGAGGTGTATTCGGCCTCGCACAAGTGCCAGGCCTCGAAGTTGGACGCACCGATGTAGCGGACCTTGCCCTGCTGCACCAGATCATCCAGGGCCCGCAGCGTCTCTTCGATGGCAATACGGCGGTCCACCCTGTGCAGCTGGTAGAGGTCGACGTGATCCGTCTGCAAGCGCGTCAGACTGGCTTCGATGCTGGCCATGATGTGCTGACGGGAGGCGCCCATATGCATGGGACCGGCGCCCATCTTCATGCCGAACTTGGTGGCGATGAGGACCTGATCGCGCTTGCCGTGCAGCCATTTTCCGATAAGTGTTTCCGAATCGCCAGCAGAATAGATGTTGGCCGTGTCGATGAAGTTGATCCCCGACTCCACGGCCTGGTCCAGCACCAAGGCGGTTTGTGCTTCGTCGCAGCGACGGCCGAAGTTGTTGGTGCCCAGACCGACGAGCGAGACTTCCAGGCCAGAGTGGCCGAGTTGGCGAAACTTCATCAGCACTGTGCTCCGCGTCAGAGGTGGAATTGTACTGTCCAAGGTAGGCGACGACGGGCGGGCCTGCGCGTGCCACGCGAGGTTATGAACGTCCCCTCACTCGCCGCTCTGCCGACAGAATCTGCTGCTCGCCGAGAAAACGATCCACATCCCATCTTCAGGGATGTGTTTTCGGCAGCCGCAGCAGGCCGGGGCTGGGCGTGGATTGAGTAGCGCCTCTGCAGCCAGCGTTGCTCCGCCATGGCGCCGTCGTTAATTTGGCACACCCTTCCTGTCCCGCACCTACCCCGGACCCCAATGCTGAGTGGACTTCACGACATCGGCCTCGTGGACGTCGTCGACGTCCTCGTGGTTGCCCTGCTCTACTGGGTTCTGATCGACTGGTCGGGACGTGTGCGCGCCCACCTGGCCCTGTTTGGCATGGCTACCCTGGGGGCTCTCTACGCCATTGTTCTGCAACTCGAGCTGCAGCTGACGGCCTGGATCCTGCAGGGCTTCTTTGCCGGCTTCGTTGTCCTGCTCGTCGTCATCTTTCAGGCCGACCTGCGGCGCCTGTTTGAGCAGATTGCCGTCCTCGGGTTGCGCCGGCGTCCAGTCCAACCCAGCACCGATGTCGTCATCCGCCTGTCCCGAGTTCTGCAGCAGATGGCGGAACTCCACATCGGCGCCATCGTCGTGCTGCCCGGGCGGGAGCCCCTCGAACGACACCTGCAGGGCGGCATCCCGCTGAACGCCCTGTTCAGCGAGGAATTGCTCCGCAGCCTGTTCGATCACGGCTCACCGGGGCATGACGGCGCCGTGCTCCTCAAGGGGGATCGCGTGGCACATTTTGCGGTGCACCTGCCACTGACCGAGGACCGTGCGCGACTGGGCGGCAGGGGCACGCGCCACGCCTCCGCCATCGGCCTCACCGAGCGCTGTGATGCTCTGTGTCTCGTGGTCTCCGAGGAACGCGGCACCGTGTCGACTGCACAAAACGGACGCCTGCAGGTGCTCGACCGTCCGGGGGAGATCGTCGGCGTCGTCCGCCGCCATCTGGCGACACTCAACTCGCCGGCGGTGAGGCGCAGGCTGCCCTGGTCACGTCTGCGCCAGTTGGCCCTCGAGGGTGGCACCGCCCTGATCCTGGCCCTGGCCAGCTGGTTCGCCTTCGTACCGGGGTCCGCTGTCGGCGAAGCGACGCGCATGGTCGCCGTCGTCGTCGAGAATCTGCCTGACGGCTACGTGCTGGACGGGGTCGAACCGAAGCAGGTGGAGGTCACCCTTGCCGGGCCACAGCGCGAACTGTTCCTGGCGACCGACGTTGACTTTG
Organism: bacterium; assembly: GCA_027593305.1. Classification (GTDB taxonomy): domain Bacteria; phylum Latescibacterota; class UBA2968; order UBA8231; family UBA8231; genus UBA8231. The sequence goes on along the minus strand of JAQCJA010000125.1, from coordinate 5,361 downwards.
AGATCGTCGTCGATGGCGGACTCGTGCGCCTGGGTCGCCGCACATTCTCCCTGTCTGCCGACGCGGTGGCCCACCCACCCCACCTGCGGGTCGTGGACATCGACCCGCCGAAGGTCGTGCTCGCGGTCCGCGAGACCCACTAGGACTCGACCGCGGCAACCAGCTGGCCCTCGCCAAACGCTGCCCATCTCGTGGGCAACGACGATTCCCCTTTCCTGGCGCACGCGGACGTGCACAACGGACACAGCGCAACTTTCGCTACCGGTCAGACGTCCGATCGCTCTATGTTCTCTGTGTCACCTGTCCCTGACCATTTTCGGCCCAGTGACGCGACGGCTCGACTCACTTCTCCTACGGAGTTCGTATGACCCGCCTTCGGCATTCCGGCTACGCGAGTATCCTCGCGTTCATTGTCACCATCGCCATGCTGGCTGCCGGGTACCGCGCCGGAACCGGTCCCGTCGTTGTCCTGCTGCTGGCATCATTGGCGCTGTTTTTCATGGGACACGTGGCCCTCAGGAGCTTCGCCTTCACCGTCTGGGTCTTCGCCTCTGTCGCTGCCTCACTGTATTACCCCGGCGCCTTCGGCACCTGGTTCGGCATGGACCTGGGCAGGTTGATTGTGCCGCTGATCCAGATCATCATGTTCGGCATGGGAACGACGCTCAACCTGGGCGATTTCCGCCGGGTCGCCACCGCTCCCTGGCCGGTGTTCATCGGCATGGCACTCCAGTTCACCGTCATGCCGCTGGCCGGCCTGGCGATCGCCCTCATCGCGGGCTTCGAGCCGCAGGTCGCCGCCGGTATCGTGCTCATCGGCGCCTGCCCTGGCGGCGTCGCTTCCAACCTCATGGCATTCCTGGCCGGTGGCAACGTCGCACTCTCGGTGACCATGACCTCTTGCTCGACACTGATATCGCCACTGATGACACCCTTTCTGATGCAGAGTCTGGCCGGGCAGTTCGTCCCCGTCGATTTCGTTGCCATGATGACCGCCATCATCAACATGATCATCGTGCCTGTGGTCGCCGGCATCGCCGCCAACCGCCTGCTCTATGCACCCCCGGTGTGGGCGTCGGGGAGTGGTCCTCTTGCCCGCGTCGTGCTGGTATCGCTGGCCCTGGCCGCAGCCGCCCTCCTTTCCGGCAATGCCCTGGGTCCTCTGCAGAGCGGCGTCGCCATCGGTTTTGCCCTCGTTATGATGGTCAGCGGCGCCAAGCTCGTCATCGAGAGCCTCATGGGGTACTCAGGCAACTGGATGGACCGAGTCCTGCCACTGGTCTCGATGGTCGGCATCATCGTCATCATCAGCATCATCACGGCACGTTCCAAGGAGCAACTGCTCACCGTGGGACTCGCCGTCATCGCCGCAGCGGTGGTGCACAACACCATCGGCTATGTGGCAGGATACTGGGGCGGCAGGCTGGCCCGACTGAGTGAGCGTGACTGCCGGACCATCGCTTTCGAGGTGGGCATGCAGAATGGCGGCATGGCCTCCGGCATCGCCATGAACATCCTCAAGAACGCCAGTTCCGCCATCGCCCCGGCCATCTTCGGCCCGTGGATGAACATTTCGGGCTCGATCCTGGCCTCGTGGTGGAAAGGCAGACCGGTAGCAGAGGAGTGACTCTCTGCCACCGGTTTTCCGGTACGGCGGGCGGGGCCAGACGATCGACCTACGATCGACCTACGATCGACCTGATTCAGTTCGCCGGGTTGTGCAAGGGGTATTCGAGACCCCGCATGTTGGTCTTGATCGAGTACACTTTGTCCCAGGCGGTCATATAGATCGTATCAAGTTGCTCGCCGCCGAACGTGCAGCTCACCGGGAATGTCGGCGTACGGACGATGCCGATGTACTCCCCTGCGGGACCGAAGATCTGCAGCCCCACGTTGGTGGCCACGTAGATGTTGCCCTCCGTGTCAATCGTCATGCCATCGGCACAGCTCGAACGGGTGCCCAACTCGTACTCGCCGGGCGGCAGGAACAGCTGGGCAAACCTGCGCTTGTTGGCTACCGTTCCGTCGGCGTTGACGTCGTAGGCGATGATCCAGTTCTCGGCATCACTCATGTGCCTGGCGTCGTGGTAGGTATTGTTCACGTAGAGCGTCTTGCCGTCAGGGCTGAGCAGCACGCCATTGGGCATACCGAACTGTCCCGGTGGGATGATTTCGATGACCTCTCCCTTCGGGGTGATGTAGTTGACGGTCTTCCCGGGCCGGGCCGGCGTATCAGAGATGAACTGGGGGTCGGTGAAGTAGATACCGCCTCGGGCATCGATGACGAGATCGTTGGGACCGTCCAGGCGGATGCCATCACCCATAGGATCGCCCAGGCGATCAGCCAGCACCTTGATGACCTTGCCACGGGGAGACAGTTCGACGACGCGGTGGCCGGCCATGTCCATGGCCACGAGGTTGCCATTCCCCTTCGGCATCAGCCCGTTCGTCTGCATCTTGCCCTTGAGCACGTATTCCCACGCCCCGTCCGGGGTCATGGCAATGAGATCACTCTTGGAGACGTCCGCCTTCCAGGTGCCGGCGGGTATATCGAAGAACATGCTCGAGAAGTAGAGCTTGCCGTTCATCCAGGCCGGACCTTCGGTGAAATGGAATCCCTCCGCCAGCAGTTTCGGCTTCTCGTTCGGTGGGATGATCCGGTGAAAGCGGGCCTGCTGGGCTCCCATCAGCGCACTGTAATCAGCGCGCGTGGGGTAGAACACGTCGATGGCATGACAGGCCTCCGGCGACAGTTTGCCGCCGTGAATCAGCATGGCTGGCAGGAACAGCATGTCGCCCGTGACCATGTCGTGCTGACCATCGAGGATGAACTCGCGGATGCCGCCCCGCTGCACGATCATCAACTGCTCTTCGGGATGGTTGTGGTAACCGAACTCGATGTCGGGCTCCATGAAGATGTTACTGATCTGCATGCCCCGGCCGTTGAGGATGCGCGTCCAGGCTCCGGGTACCAGCATGGTGTACTGGATCTGCTGGAGGTCGAACACCTGGTTCGGCGTCATGTTGGGCGTGCCGTTCAGCGCCGGCGGGCCGACACTGCCGGGAACGGTGACGCCCGCCTTCTGCAGGTAGTCGAGGCGCACCGGGCCGTAGAACTCGATGAACTGTGCCCCGTCGGCACCGGCACGGACGGCGCTCTGTGCGCCGGCCTCCAGATACAGGGCATCCTGTCGGCCGACGACGCCCGTGGAGAAGTAGAACGTCGGCTCGATGGCGGTACGCTCCATCGGCACCCAGACGCCATCGATCCACTGCTCCAACGAGCCTTCGAGCATGATCATGATCCGCTCACCGGGGCTGGTCTCCCTGGGGATCTCGGCCCTGGGGTCCATGGAGACCGTGTTGACCAGGTTGCCGCGCCCCCAGTACATGCGCCCCGTCACCCCCGGGGCCATGTCGATCGTGACCGCCTCGCTGGCGGGTGTGACCACACCGTCAGTCAGGTTGGAGAGGATGCCGGTTTCTGTCTGGTACGCCAGCGAGCGCTCCTTGATGCCGTGCTGTCCGACGAGCTCGGCGTTGAGCGCCCCCCAGTCCGCCTCGTGGGCAACAGCTGCGGTGGCAACGGCAAGCGTTGTTGCCGCTATGAGCAAGGCCCCCGCCCGCAACGAGATGGAAGGCTTGTGGGAACGGTACATGAAAGTCTCCTGTTGCTGGGGTTACCGGAACATCGACAGGTCGATGCGGTCCGGCTGCGGGTAAGGTGCGCGCCAGTCGGGTGACAGTCCGCCGACGTCGATGGCGGCCCCGGCGTGTTCGAGGTGCGATTTGTACGCCGCCAGCCAGATCCGCGTCTTCTCGCGGATGTTATCAAGAGGCTCGAAGAGCTCGCCGTGGAAGGTGCGCTGGATGGCGATCACCTGGGGCGCGTAGCGGAACAGCAGGCTGTCACGCCACGCCGGGCTTCGCAGCATGTTCGTCGTCACCGTGAGCGTATCGCCGAAGAGTGTCACCGAGAGCTGGTCCTGGTTGGGGACACCGTGGATCGTGCACAGAAAGGGTGCGCCGTCGCTGTCGCCCTTGTACAGCAGCGTCATCTGGCAGTAGCGGTTGCGCTGGATGCCGTCGGTGATCAACGACACCTGTTCAACGTCGTAACCGAAGATCTGCATCATCATGAACATGATGTGAAAGTGCATGGGCCAGTCGCTGGCGTTGCCCGTGGCGTGAGCCAGCCGCATGCGGCCCAGCTGCTCCACCTTGCGCCGCAGCGCCGGCACCTCGTTGTAGTGCTCGAACTTCGCCGTTGCCAGCAACGGCGTGTTGTGCCGGCCTGCCAGCTCGAGGATCTCGTCGATGTCCCGCAGATTGTAGGCGAAGGGACGGCTCAGGTAGGTCGGAATCCCGGCTTCGAGATAGGGGCACGCCAGGTATTTGTACCAGGGAACGTCATCGAGGACGCCGAAGATGACGCCGTCCACGTGTCCCACCATGCCATCGTAGCCGCGCACAGCTGTGGCATCCAGGCGCTGGGCGTACTTCTGGGCAGCAGCGCAATCGAGGTCCCAGACGTGCGTGATGTCCATACCGAGGAAGGGCGTCTGGAAGCTCTCGCCGTGCGGCTCGTTGCCCTCCTTGTCCGGTTCCATCAGGTCCGACCACGACCATGAGGTAAAGGAGTTGACCACACCCATGACACCAACCCGCAGCCTGCCAGACGGTGAGCCCGACGGTGAGCCCTGAGCCGAAGCCAACCCGGTTCCGGTGAGGGCCAGCGTCGAAGCGGCGGCGGCAGACTTGAGAAACGTACGACGACCGGAATTCGCCGAATCCATGGTCATTTGCGCACCTCGTGGTCCCGGTAGCGGGCAAAATAGAACAGCTTGATCTGGGCATCCGTCGTGTTGATGTTGCTGTGCGGGGTCTTGCCGTCGGGCGGAATCATGTAGCTGGTACCGGGCGGCTGCGCCCGGATCTGCTTGCCGATGAAGGCATGACTGGTCCCGGTGATGGCCGTCCAGGCTTCCTCCACACCTTCGTCATGGCTGTGCGGGTGACCGATTGTCAGCGGATCCTGGGCGACGGTCAGAACCCTTTCGAGGGTTCCCAGGCCATGCTCGGTCTCAAACAGGTTCTTGACGATGTGCGCCCAGTGGCCCTAACTCGACGTGATGGGCGTCGTGTTTTCGTCGACGACGAGGATTTCCTCGTTGGGCCGGAAACCTTCGGGGATGGGCTCGTTGACGAGATACATCGTCAGGTCCGTGTCCCCGGTGTTCGCCATGACGAACTCCAGATTCGCCGGAATGAGCATGGCAATGCCGCAGTAGAGGAGCCTGTTGCACGGTTCCTGGTGTGAGGTCGTGAGGGGCTGACGAGGAGCGTGTGGAGCGATGGTCG